>JALVQH010000001.1 GCA_027031505.1 Campylobacteraceae bacterium
TCTTTAACAGCCTCTACATCCACAAGATCCTCACCGGCAAAGGGGGGGCGATCATTATCTCTGAGCGTGCTCCGGCCTCCATTGCCTCCATGTGTACCTGGCTTGAACGGCAGGGAGCCAAAGTCTTTCGTCTGGGGCTCAACGGTGACGGCGTGATCGATCCGCAGGATCTGCTTGATTATATCACCCCCCGTACGGCTCTGGTAAGCATCGAAATGGTTGATGAGGAGAGCGGTGCCATTCAGCCGATAGAAGAGGTCGCTGAGATCTGCGCGCAGTATGAGGTGCCGTTTCACACCGATGCGACCCAGGCGATCGGGAAGATCCCGGTCGATGTGCAGCGCGCACCCATCACCTACATGACCTTCTCGGCGCACACCTTCCACGGTCCTGTCGGCGTGGGGGCGCTCTACATCCGCAACGGTGCCGAGCTCGAACCGATGCTGCCGGGCAGCGATACGCAGATGGGCGGCCGCCGTGCCGGCGTACTCAACCTCGCCGGGATCGTGGGCATGGGCAAGGCGATGGAGCTCGCCGTCGATGCTCTGGAGTATGAGGTAGAGGATATGCGGGAGATCCGCGATGCACTGGAGGAGAGAGTCCGCGCGATCCCCGACGTGCAGATCATCACTCCCTGGTCACTCCGTGTGCCCAATACCCTGACGTTCGCCGTCCGGGGTGTCCCGGCGGCAGCACTCCTGCTGGAACTCAATCGATCCGCCATCGCAGCCACGTCGGCCACCCTCTATCCGCAGGGTACCTGGGAACACACACCGCTGATCGACGCCATCGGCGCCGATCCGGCACTGCGCCACACGGTCGTGACGCTGGCACTCAGCCGCATGAACACCGAAGAGGAGATGGAGGAGGTCGTCAAAGCACTCGAAGAGAGCATCGCCCTGCTGCGGGACGAGTCCCCCGCCTACCCTGAAACAAAAACCGAGGAGCAAGCATGAGTCAGGCACAACTGCTGGGCAGCGCCCACTGGGATGATTATGGATTCAAAGTCCAGAGCATGATCAAAAAGCCGATCAACTATGGCGCCATTGACGAAGACGAAGCCAGACAGCTTGGAGGCGACCTGTTCGTCTACCGCTGGGGGAGTGCTGAGACCTCGGAGATGATCGCCCTCTATTGGGTCGTAGAGTCTGCCACCGGGACGATCAAAATGAGCCGTTTTGAGCTGTTTGGTTCTCCTGTGGCGCGCGCGGCCAACGACATGCTCTGCATGCTCTCGCGTAACAAAAAGGTCGAGGAGATCCCTGAGATCACCTACAAATCGCTTGAATACTTTATGCGGGACAACCCCACCACCGAAGCACTCCCGGAGGTGAAACAGTACACCATCACCCATGCCATGACCACCGCAGCCGAAGCGGCCGATGCGTACCTTGGCAACAAACCCGACGAAGAGGGCGAAGCGATCGTCTGCAAAGATGCGGGCATCAAACGCAAAACGATCGAGCAGGTGATCCGCCTGCACGATCTGACCACGGTCGAGCAGATCACCCACTACACCAAAGCCGGAGCTTTTGATCACAGTTGTGCCGAAAAATTGGGGGATATTTTGCGTGTGGTGCGTGCCAGGATGGCCGAAGAAGCCGCCACCGTCGACGTCCCTGACGATACGCCGTTCGCCGAGATGACTGTCGAGCAGAAACTGGCCAGAATCAACACCGTCATCGACGAACATATCCGCCACTTCCTCGTGATGGACGGCGGGGACATGGAGATCGTCGATCTCAAGCAAAACGGCGAACACACCGATCTCTATATTCGCTACCTCGGTGCCTGCAACGGATGCGCGAGTGCCAGCACCGGCACACTCTTTGCGATCGAGAATGCGCTCAAGACGCATCTGGACAAGAACATTCGGGTGCTGCCGCTGTAATGCGTGTTGCGTGTTATGCGTTAAGTGCTACGCTATAAGGGGATGCGGCTTTAGCCGCATTGATGGGACTGAAGTCCCGGCTCTTTCTACAATCATAAGCGTTACAACCGCAACGCCTACCGAAACTCCTCACTTCTCACTTCTCACTTCTAATTCAACCTATTCTCCCACAATCTGAAACTTGAACTTCTTCTCCATCGCAATCGCCTCGTCCCGTCCATAGACGATGATGTCCCGATCTACTTCGATCTCTTCGGGAGCGATTTTGTCGGGGTAGTCGACGAAATTGAGGATGTGCTTGATGGTGTTGATACGGGCTTTTTTCTTGTTGTCGGATTTGACGATCGTCCAGGGAGCTTTGGACGTATGGGTGGAGCTGAGCATCATGAATTTGGCCAGTGTGTACTCATCCCAGAGGCGCTGGGATTCTTTGTCAACCGGAGAGAGTTTGTATTGTTTAAGGGGATCGGTTTCCCGGGATTTAAATCGGCGCGCCTGCTCTTCTTTGGAGACAGAGAAGTAAAATTTGAACAGCTGAATCCCCTCATCGACCAGCATCTCCTCAAACTCCGGGGCGTCTTTGAGAAATTTGTGGTGCTGCCGCTCGGTACAGAAGCCCATCACCGGTTCGACCATTGCACGATTGTACCAGCTGCGGTCAAAGAGGACGATCTCGCCGGCACTCGGCAGGTGTTTGGCGTAGCGCTGGAAATACCACTG
>JALVQH010000002.1:0-2424 GCA_027031505.1 Campylobacteraceae bacterium
CTACGCTGAGTACCTGTGTCCAGTCGAGCGAGAGATCGGCGAATGTCCCGGCGGCCAGTTTGTATCCCAGTCCGGCGATGGAGGAGAAGACGACAAAGAAGAGTCCGGCGGTGGCGGCTTTTTTGGTTGGGAAGTGGAGGAAGCCGACGAGGATGGGGGTGAGCATCACCGAGCCCCCGACCCCAAGCATCATCGCGATGATCCCGATCCCGAACCCAATCACCAGCAACACTATTTTGGAAAAAGACCCCTCCTCCTGATCGGGATGCGGTTTTTTGGCGGTCAGAAGTCGCCCGAGAGCAAACAGGATGAGTGCGAGGAAAATGTACTGAAGCACGTCATGCGGCAGCACATCGGTCATCCGTGCCCCGACAACCCCTCCGAGCAATCCCCCGACACCGACCCAGACCCCTTCGTTGACCTGGAGTTTGCCCTTGCGATAATTCATGATCGAGCCGTTGACCGAGCTGAAGACCATCTGCACCGTCGAGATCGCGATGGCCGATTTGATGTCAAACCCCAGCGCCATCAACATCGGCACGAGGATCATCCCCCCGCCCACACCGAAAAATCCGGAGATGATCCCCACAAATATCCCGACTGCAATCAATCCGATGATCATCATTGGCTCCTAATATTATTGTTGTGATTATACCGTTTTCATTTTCATTTTACCATCTGCCAATAACCAATACACAAATATACCAATACACGGTGCGCAATTGCGCACCCTCAAATTTTCCATTAATCCTTCTTCGCTACTATACATCCATGAAAAAGACCACCCTACTCCTCACCCTCCCCTGGCTTCTCTTCGCAGGCTATTCTGCCCACATCAGCCCCATCACACCGGCGGTCAAATCCCGCATGCTCCGTGGCCACTCCTGGCACCAGGGGTGTCCTGTTCCTCTATCCAATCTCCGGTATCTGACCATGACCTACCGGGGATTTGACGGACGCGAACACACCGGAGAGATGATCGTCCATGCCAACGTCGCCAAGGAAGTTACCCAAATCTTCGGCGAACTCTACCGCAGCGGATATCCGATCCACAGGATGCGGCTGGTCAGTAACTATGGCGGGGATGATTTTGCCTCGATCGAGGCTGATAATACGTCGGCATTTAACTGCCGAGCAGTCACGGGTGGTTCCAAATGGTCAAAACATGCACTCGGCACCGCCATCGACATCAACCCAATCGAAAATCCCTACATCTCCCACTCCGGCCACATCGCCCACCGCAAATCGTTGATGTACCGCAAACGCGCCCACATCGGCTCACATCCCAGATCCGTTATGCTGCGGGGTGATACCATCGTCCGCGCCTTCAAGCGCCGTGGCTGGCGATGGGGCGGTGACTGGCACAGCATCAAAGACTACCAGCACTTCGACAAGCCCGGTGCCCATCGCGGCGGTCAACCGCATACCCCCAAAGCACACAAAACCCGCCACCTCAATCCAAGCCCTTTCATCAAGCGCCCACCCGGCCGCCCGGTGAGCACGATTCAGCATATCAATCGCCCATTCAGTTATGTTGTAAAATCGGGAGATACGGTATACGCGATAGAGAAAAAATTTGGGGTTTCCTGTGAAGAAATCAAAAGCCTTAATTCTGAGATAACAGATTGCAGTGATATCAAAATAGGCCAGCGTATTCGGCTCTCAAAGTAATAAACGCAACTTTCATTGCCTTCGGTACCTGTTTTTAGATATACTAACAAAAAAGGAGTTGCGATGTCTCACAACGATCTTTATTCTCTGCCCGCCGCAGAAAAACTGTACATCATCGAAACATTATGGGATAAGCTCAATGATGAAGATATCGAATCACCTCAGTGGCATCAGGATGTTTTGATGGAACGAAAAGCATTATATGATCAAGGAAAACTAAAACTTATTTCTCTTGATGATTTGAAAAAAAACCTCAGATGACGCAATACGAACTCTATGTAACGCCACTGGCCAAAAATGATATATTGGAATCAAAAATATTTTATGAGGAGCAGTCACCCGGCTTGGGTGCCTATTTTGTCGATTCCATTATCAGCGACTTAGATGCCCTGACTTTTTATGGAGGTATCCATCCTGTGCATTTCGGTTATTACCGAATGGTTACCAAACGCTTTCCTTTTGTCATCTACTACGAAATCGAGAAGGGTTTGGTTGTCGTACATGCGATCCTTCCGACAAGAAAAGATCCGAAAGCTCTGGAAAAAAGACTGAGCAAATCCCCTTCAATCTGACCGCAGATACTTCGCATACGACCACCCGACGATTCCCCGCCACTC
Source organism: Campylobacteraceae bacterium (assembly GCA_027031505.1). Classification (GTDB taxonomy): domain Bacteria; phylum Campylobacterota; class Campylobacteria; order Campylobacterales; family Sulfurovaceae; genus S017-3. The sequence goes on from JALVQH010000002.1 coordinate 2,289, forward strand.
GATCCGGCACCAGTCACAGGGGTCAGACGTTGAATGTCCACTTCCTTCTGCCCCTAATACAAAAACCCAAACAACCAAAGCGGAATCTTGTTGCCAAATCCGATCTCGATGTCATCGGCCGCCACGTATGAATTTT
>JALVQH010000002.1:2434-2610 GCA_027031505.1 Campylobacteraceae bacterium
CGCATACGACCACCCCACAATCCCCCGCCACTCGATCCGGCACCAGCTACGGGTGCAGTTGAGGATGCGTACGCCGGTGGCATTGGGTGGCAGGTCGCCGATCCGACGATAACGGGTCGAAGGGCCGGTGCGCACGGCGAGGGTATCGTTCCACCGGATGCCTGAGACATGGGCAT
>JALVQH010000003.1 GCA_027031505.1 Campylobacteraceae bacterium
GCGCAATACCCTCTCCTTTACGCTGGATTATCAAAAAGCCCGCACTCTGCTGCAAGCAAGCTACACCAACGAAGCCTCCCCGATCCATTTTGGTGGGAGTGTGACGCGGGTGGTGCACCGCCGGGGCAAAGAGGGAAATGGGTACCGGGATTGGGGCTACAGTGCGTATCTGCGTTGGCCGTTTTTGGCGACGGGGTACTGGCGGGGATCGGCGAAGCTGACATACGAGCGTTCGTACCGTCAGAGTCAGCGGAGGCCGGTGAGCCTCTCGGTTGATGTACAGAAGCGACTCCAGTTTGGCTACAGCAAATATCCTGATGAACGTCTCAGACTCTCCGCATTTGTCTCTTCTGATCGGGGGGCGGTGTACGGCGGGGTGGATGGAGAATGGATGCATGATCTTCCCGGAGAGATGTATCTCGGGGTGTGCGGAGCGTATCAGGTCAGTTCACAGGTCGATACGGCCAGAGAACAGGGGATCAAAGCAGGAACCGACAATACCGAAACGATCAATCAGGGTATGCTGAAAATACCGACTTTTGGATCGATCAGCTATGTCAAAGAGGCGATGATGGGAGAAGTGGGGCTTTATAAAGTCTTGAATTTTTCTGCATACTCATACCACCTCCCTCTCTCGCTTCATCGGGAGAGTGTCTATCTCAAACAGCGACTCTATGCCCTCGATTTCGGGGATGGAAAACGTCATCTGTATCGCGAAAGTGTCGCCGGGATCGAAGCTGATCTGCTGCTTTTGCACAATTATACGGTTCCGGTTTCGGCGGAAGTGTTGTACAATCCGGGTGTAAAACGGAAGGTGCAGGTGAAGGTGGGGGCGAAGTATAAATTTTAGCGGGTAGCAGGTAGATTTCAATATTGTGTTGGTGCGGTAATAAATGAAAAGTGAAAAATGAAAGATGAAAAATGGAGAGGAATTAAGGTATTGCACACGAACAATATACCAAAATTCCTGCTTTCTGCTTCAGATATTCTTATGTGTATCCTCATGGAGGTGATCCCATTTGAGGCGGCCACCGCCGAGCATGTGGAAGTGGAGGTGGGGGATCTCCTGTCCCCCGTCATCGCCGTTGTTGGTAATAAGGCGGTAGCCGGTCTGATCGAGTCCCAGAGTGCGGGCGACTTCCTGAGCGAAGAGGGTTAGCCCCGCCATTGTTTCGGCCTCGACATCCTGGAAACAGGCGACGTGTTTTTTGGGGATGATGAGGACATGGATCGGAGCCTTGGGGTAGAGATCGTGGAAGGCGAGAAAATCGTCGCTTTCAAGTACCGTATTGTTGGGAATCTCTCCAGCGACGATTTGACAGAAGATACACATTTGAGTTCCTTTTTTTGGGAATTTTACAGGAATTATACCATAGTTAATGCCTTAAGAGGAGCTCTTTAGTAAGATTTGGATAAAATCACGTCAATTTTTAAAAACATTAATAGAGGTCGCATGGAAAATCTGAATGCAAAAATTGAAGCCGCCGATACGCTCGAAAAGCTGGAGCAGGTTCGAGTAGAGCTGTTTGGAAAAAAGGGCTTGCTGGCTGCAGAGTTTGCCAGACTCAAGAATGTGCCCGACACGGAAAAAAAAGCATTTGCTGAAGGGCTCAATACACAAAAAGCGGCGCTCCAGGCTGCTTTTGATGCGCGGTTGAAAACGCTCTCTGCCCAGGCGCTGCAAGCACAACTTCAAGCCGAAGCAATCGATGTGACCCTCTATGGACAGCGTTCCGAAAAAGGGGCTCTTCATCCGGTTATGGAGACGATGGATGCAATCATCGACTATTTTGTCGCGATGAATTTCGCGGTAGAAACCGGGCCGATGGTGGAGGATGATTTTCACAACTTCGAGGCGCTCAATCTCCCAAAATTTCATCCGGCACGCGACATGCAGGATACATTCTATTTCAGAGACGGTAACCTGTTGCGCACCCATACATCTCCGGTGCAGATCCGTACCATGCTCAAGCAGAAACCTCCCATTCGTATGATTGCACCGGGCACGGTTTTCCGCCGCGATTACGATTTGACCCATACCCCGATGTTTCATCAAGTAGAGGGACTCGTGGTCGAAGAGGAGGGGAAGGTGAGCTTCGCCAACCTCAAGTATATTTTGACCGATTTTCTCCACCACATGTTCGGGGATGTAGACGTGCGGTTTCGCCCGAGTTTTTTTCCGTTCACGGAACCTTCGGCCGAAGTGGACATCAGCTGCATTTTCTGTGAAGGAGAAGGGTGCCGCGTCTGTTCCCATACCGGCTGGCTCGAGGTGCTCGGCAGCGGGGTAGTCGACCCCAATGTCTTCAAGGCGGTCGGGTACAAAGGGGTAAGCGGCTATGCCTTCGGACTGGGAGTGGAGCGGTTTGCGATGCTGATGCACAGGATTCCCGATCTGCGCAGTTTGTTTGAGGGAGATATACGTCTATTGGAGCAGTTTAAATGATTATTACACGCACATGGCTTGAAGAGTTTATCGACCTAGAGGGGATCAGCAATGCTCAGCTGTATGCGACATTCAACGCTATTGGTCTCGAAGTAGATTCGATGAAGGAATATACCATTCCCGAAAAGGTAGTCGTCGGTCGGATTGTTGCCTGTAATCGCCATCCGGACGCCGACAAGCTGAGCCTCTGCTTGATCGATATCGGGATGGAAGAGCCCCGGCAGATCATCTGCGGAGCTGCCAACGTCGTCGATGCCGAATACGTTGCTGTAGCAATGGTTGGTGCCGTATTGCCGGGAAATTTTGAGATCAAACCCGCCAGGCTCCGCGGTATTGAAAGTTTCGGAATGGTATGTTCAAGCCAGGAACTCGGTTTGCCCGGGACTGGGGACGGGATCATGATCCTCGATGAGAGTATCGGCAAGCTGAAGCCGGGGCGTGAACTGAGAACTTATCCTGCGATTGCCGATACCGTTATTGAGCTGGAGTTGACTGCCAACCGGGGTGACTGTCTGAGTATTCGCGGAGTCGCCCGGGATTTAAGTGCGGCACTTGATCGTTCGATCAAAACAGTGACGCTGCAACGTATCCAGACAACCAAAACCGGTATTGCGCGTCGCATAATGATCCGAAGCGACAAAGGCACTCCCGCTGATCTTCTCTTTTATCTTGCCGAAAACGAAGGGATACGTGATCGCCTCCTGATCACGCTTCGCCTCGCTTTTGTCGGCCTGCCTCTTGAAGAAGCATTAGCCAATGTTGTCCGATACAGTATCCATGCAACTGGGGTGATCCTCCGGGCGTATGATGCACAAAAACTGAAAACTGGCTCTGAGAAAATTGAGCTGGAAGTTCACCATGGGCAGCAGGGGCTGGTAACACTCTCGCATGGAGACAAGGCTCTTTCGGCAGTGGGCATCGACCAAAGCGACGTGTGTGCAGCCGGAAATGAGACGCGTGAAGTGTTGTTTGAGGCCAGTTACATCGATCCGACATTGCTGGTCGAGACGGTAGCGACCCAGAAGCTGAAAACCGACCCCCTTTATTACAGCACATCTCGCGGAAGTGAACCAGATTTGAAACTGGGGATGACTTATCTGCAGAACACATGTGCGTCGGCTGGTGAATGCCGTTTTTGCGAAGGGGATCTTTCGGTGTATGCCCGACGGGAAGAGCGGATATTGAGTGTCTGCATGGATGAACTCAGCGCCATTGTCGGCAATCCGCTGAGCAAAACGACTGTCCATACGGTTCTTGATCGTCTGGGTTTTGATGTGAGAAAGGGAACGTCGGAAACGTTTGGAGTGAAAATCCCACCGCATCGGCACGATATTACCAACATTCAGGATATTGCCGAAGAGATTTTACGTATGATGGGGATCGATAATATTGAGGCCGAACCCCTTGAGCTCGTTGAACGCAACCGCATGACCGAGGCCACCCGCCGATATCACATCAAACGGGATATGCGTCAACGTGCCGTCTCGGCCGGATTCTACGAGGCGGTGACGTATGTGTTTACCGATCGTTTGAAGCTTGAAGCGTATGGTTTTCCGACGATGGAGCCGTCTCTTGAGATTGCCAACCCCATTGTTGAAGAACTCAATACGCTTCGCACCACGCTCATGACCAATCTGCTCGATGCGCTCAAGCGCAATGTCAGTTACGGTCTCAAACGTATACCGCTCTTTGAAATCGGAATGGTGTTTGACAGCCAACGACATCAGCAGGAAAGGATCGCGTTTGTGTGGGCCGGACAGCATGCGCATGACAGTGTGGTCAATCAGGGGAAACCCGCACCGGTCAGGTTTGGCGATTTTGTAGAACGCATAGGGCGTGTGATCGGGGACTTCAACTTGACTTCGTGCAAGGAGCAGCATAGCTTGATCCATCCGTACCAGTCGGCAACGGTGATGCGGAAAGAGAAAGCCGTCGGGTACATAAGCAAGCTGCATCCCAGTGTGGCCTCCGAATACAATTTGGGCGAAACGTTTATCGCTGAGCTTGATCTTGATGGAATCCTTCCCGAACCGGTTATCGCGCAGCCGGTTTCCAATTTTCAGGGAACCTACAAGGATATCAGCGTTCTTGTGGACAGGACGCTGACGTACGCAGCGCTTCATACGGCTATTGATGCTGCAAATGTACCTCTTGTGAAACGCCACTATGTTGTCGATATTTACGAAGATGCAAGTCTTGGGGAACATAAAAGTGTTACGATACGTCTGTTTCTCCAGTCCTCCGAAACTACCCTCTCGGATGAACAGATTGAGATCAGTGTCAACAAAGTGCTTGCAGCGCTGGAGGAACAATGTCAGGCCACGCTGCGATAAAAACGGTGACGATCGATCCGGTTGATGCACCGTTTGCCCTCACGCTTCACGATGTTGCGCCGGACAAATCGATCTCACACCGTGCCGCGATGTTTGCTCTGCTGAGCGATCACCCTTCCCGTATCCGCAACTTTCTTCTCGGAGAAGACACTCTCAATACCCTTCGCATTGTCGAACAGCTTGGCGCAACGGTTGTACGGGATGACGGCGAGATAACAGTTGTGCCGCCCGAGACCCTTCGGGAGCCCGATGATGTTCTCGACTGCGGCAATGCCGGGACGGGAATGCGACTTTTTTGCGGACTGCTCAGCGGAATCGAGGGGAGCTTTGTTTTGACGGGTGACCGTTATCTGAGAGGGCGCCCCATGAATCGAGTGGTTGCGCCGCTGCGCAGTGTCGGTGCCCGAATCGACGGTCGCGAATCGGGCAATCTTGCTCCATTACACATTCGGGGGGGGAGCCTGAAGGCGTTTGTTTACGAATCGCCCATCAATTCGGCTCAGGTTAAATCGGCTTTGATCCTTGCCGCATTGCGCGGATCGGGGGTCAGCCGATACCGGGAATTGTCGCTGAGCCGGGATCATACCGAGCGGATGCTGCGCGGAATGGGAGCCGATATCCGTACGGCCGAGGATGGCTGGATTGAAATTGTTCCGATGGCAGCACCGCTGGAGCCGCTGGATATTGCGATACCGGCTGATCCTTCGAGCGGGTTTTTTTTCGCCGTGGCGGCAGCCATTGTCCCCGGGTCGGAAGTGACGATCCGGAATGTGTCGCTTAACCCTGCCCGGATCGAAGCATACCGCATCCTGGAGCAGATGGGAGCCCGGCTTGAGTATATCGAATACGAGAGCCGCTACGAACCGGTCGGGGATATTCACATTGCCTATGCCGGAAAACTTCAAGCGGTCGAGGTTTCGGAGAACATTGCCTGGCTGATCGATGAACTCCCGGCACTGGCCATTGCCATGGCGGTGGCCGAGGGGCGCAGTACGGTACGCAATGCAGCGGAGCTGCGGGTCAAAGAGAGTGACCGGATTGCTTCCGTGTTGCAGGGGCTGAACCAGGTTGGCATCGAGACCGAGGAGTTTCCGGACGGTTATGCTGTCATCGGCGGATCCATGCATGCGGCGACGGTGGACAGTTACGGAGATCACCGTGTTGCGATGAGTTTTTCCGTTGCGGGACTGATGTGCGGAATGGAGGTGTCGGATACTGCATGTGTTGATACGTCATTTCCCAATTTCTATTCACTGCTTGGGCAGATTACAAAGGTGCATTTATGAAAATCGAACTGGCGAGCGCATACGGCTTTTGTTTTGGTGTCAAACGGGCGATTAAGATCGCTGAGGAGAATCCCGGCAGCGTGACCTACGGTCCTCTGATCCACAACAAGGATGAGATCAATCGTCTCAAAGAGGGATTTGATATTGGTCTGGCCGAAGATCTCAAAGAAGCCGAAGAACACGAATCGATCGTGATCCGCACCCACGGTATCCCCCGTGAAGAACTGGATGAACTCAAATCTCAGGGCAAAACCATCATCGATGCCACCTGCCCTTATGTGACGACCCCGCAGACGATCGTCGCCAGGATGAGCGCTGAGGGGTACAGCATCGTCGTCTTCGGGGACAAAAACCACCCGGAGATTCGGGGGGTTGTCAGTTACGCCGAGGATCCACGCAATGCCTTTGTGGTTCTCGATGAAAGCGATATTGAGACTTTGCCTCTCAAATCCAAAGTGGCCATCGTAGCTCAGACGACCCGCAAACCGGATGATTTTGCCCGGATTGTTTCCAGGCTGGTTCTTCAATCCAAAGAGGTTCGCGTCTTTAACACTATCTGCAATGCAACGTTTGAAAACCAGGATGCCGCCGCCGAACTGGCCAGACGGGCCGATGTGATGATCGTGATTGGCGGCAAACACTCCTCCAATACCAAGCAGCTCCATTTGATTGCCAGGAACTATTGCCCCGACAGTTATTTGATCGAGAACGAATCAGAACTGGAAGCAGAGTGGTTTGACGGAAAGGAGCTGTGCGGCATCAGTGCCGGGGCTTCATCTCCGGACTGGATTGTCCAGAATGTCGTAGATCGGATTCGGGAGATGACACGCTGAGGTGCCCCTCCCCTTAAATAAAAAAAGGTATAATTACGGCAAACTCAGGAAAACGAAGGAAGGGTACATGAAGCTCGAAGATATCGAAATAGAGGATGTTGACTTTGAAGCTATGCTGGAAGAGTCATTCAAAAAGACCGAATCGCGCAACGATCTCGTGACGGGAACGGTTGTTAAAATTGTGGAAGATGAGAACCTGTTAATAGTGGATATCGGGGGTGGTCTTGATGCAAATTTGCCATTAAACGAAGTGCGCGACGAAGAGGGGAATATCCCTTTTTCTGTCGGAGACAAAATTGAAGTCTTGACACTCGGGCGCGGTCGTGTTTCGTATGAGCAGGCCAAAAAGCGCAAAGCGCTCAATGCTTTTATCGAATCGTATGATCCGGAGCAGGAGTATATTGTCGAGGGGGTTGTAACCCGCAAAAACAAAGGAGGCTATGTCGTCGAAGTAGATGGCCTGGAGTTCTTTATGCCGCGTACCTTGTCGTATCTGAGCTCCAGGACCGACCCGATTGGTAAAAAAATCAAAGCCGTTATTGTGAAAGTTGACAAAGAAAAAGCCTCCGTTGTCATTTCGCGCAAAGAACTGATCGAGCGCGACAAGGCGAGAGCCCAGGAGATCGTCGACAGCTTGCTGGAGACAAAGGAGCCGGTGACAGGGGTGGTCAAAAAGATCACAAGCTACGGTATGTTTGTCGATGTGGGCGGAATGGACGGTTTGGTACACTATTCCCAGATTTCCCATAAGGGGCCGGTCAACCCTGCCAAATATTTTGAAGAGGGGGATGAGGTCAATGTCGTGGCACTTGAGTATGACAAAAAAAAGCGCCATCTCTCACTCTCGATCAAAGACGCCAACCCCGACCCCTGGGAAAACATCCATGAGATTATCGGTGTCGGTGATACCGTGACGGCAACCGTGAGCAATATTGAGCCGTATGGTGTTTTTGTAGATCTCGGTGAAGATCTCGAAGCTTTCCTTCATGTTTCCGAAGTTTCATGGGATAAAAACGTTAAACATCCCAAAGATTATCTCAGCGTGGGCGAAGACATTGATGTAGAAGTGATTGAGATTGACAATGAAAAACGTCGCCTTCGGGTCAGCCTCAAAAGTCTCCAGCCCAAACCGATGGAAGCGTTTTCGCGCAAACATCGGGCGGGGGATGTACTTGTCGGTACGATCACGTCGATCACCGATTTCGGTGCCTTCGTCAAACTCGAAGGAGTTGAGGGGCTTTTGCACAATCAGGAAGCCTCCTGGGACAAAAGCAAAACTGCAAGGGATCTGTTTAAAACCGGAGACGAAGTTGAAGTGAAGATTATCAAAATTGATACGGAAGCCGGCAAGATTTCTTTGAGTAAAAAAGCCCTCGAAGAATCTCCAGCTGATGTATTTGCGCGAAACCACAAAAACGGAGACATCGTTACCGGTACGGTCAAGGACAAGAAAGAGTTTGGTGTTTTCATTGCGCTGGATGACAATGTTGACGCCCTGATTCGTGTCGAAGATCTTCATCCTCTTAAGTTTGATGAGATCGAACCGGGTCAGGAAATCAGAGGTGTTATCAGTTTTATGGATCCCAAAAACGACCGCATTCGTGTCTCAGTCAAACGTCTGGAACGTCAAGAGGAGCGCGAAGCACTCAATCATTTGAACGAGCAGCAGGATCACAGCATGACGCTCGGCGATTTGATCAAGGATAAACTCAAGTAAACCTGCCTTCAGGATAGAGCAACTATGCAGAAATTTACCATAGTGGTCTGCGACCACATCCACCAGAAAGGCCTCGATCTTCTTGAGGCACACCCCGATATTCACATGATCAATGCGGCCAATGAGCCCAAAGAGACACTCATTGAGACGATTATTCCCCAGGCCGATGTGGCGATTACGCGCAGCTCCACGGATGTCGATCAGTATTTTCTCGATCACGCCGAAAAAATGACTGCCCTCATCCGTGCCGGAGTCGGGGTTGACAATGTCGATATCCCCGGATGCAGCAAGCAGGGGATCGTGGTGATGAATGTTCCGACGGCCAATACCATCGCTGCCGTGGAGATGACCATGGCGCATATGCTCAGTTGTGTCCGTCAATTTCCCTATGCCCACAACCGTCTCAAGCAGGATCGTGTCTGGCGGCGTCAGGATTGGTACGGTACCGAACTCAAGGACAAAAAGCTGGGTGTGATCGGTTTTGGCAACATCGGCTCACGCGTCGCCAAACGTGCCAAAGCTTTTGAGATGGATGTGATTACCTATGATCCCTATATTGATCCGACCAGGGCGACCGATCTCGATATAGCGTATACGACGGATTTTGCCGATATTCTTGCATGTGATATTATTACGATCCATACACCTAAGACTGAAGAAACCATCGATATGATCACCGCCAAAGAGATTGCCCGGATGAAAGACGGTGTGATTCTCATCAACGTTGCCCGGGGAGGTCTCTATAACGAAAAAGATTTGTACGATGCCCTCAAAAGCGGCAAGGTAGCTATGGCCGGGATCGATGTATTTGACAAGGAGCCGGCGACGGACAATCCACTTCTTGATTTGGATACTGTGACGGTGACACCGCATCTTGGAGCCAATACCCGGGAATCCCAGCAAAACATTGCTGTTCAGGCAGCTGAAAACGCTATTGCTGCAGCCAAAGGGATCTCCTATCCCAACGCAATGAATTTGCCAATCAAAGAGAGTGAACTTCCCGATTTTGTTCGTACATATCTTGAGATGGCGCAAAAGATCGGTCACATGAGTGCCCAGCTGACCAGTAGCGGGATCAAAACGCTCAAAGTCAGTACGGAAGGTCCCATCTCAGACTACATCGATTCTCTATCGACATTTACGTCAGTGGGTGCTTTGAGTGCGATACTCGAGGAAAATGAGATCAACTATGTGAATGCCGAGTACATCGCCAAAGAGCGAGGATTGGAGATCGTCAAGGAGCAACTCCCCAATACCAGCGGTTTCAAAAATCTTTTAACCGTTCGTCTAAGTACCCAGAACGGCAGCGTGCTCAAAATCAGCAGTACGGTGTTTGAGGAATCACAGCAGCGGATTGTGGATATTGACGGTTACACTCTCGATCTCGAACCCAAAGGACGCCTGATTTTGTTCAAAAACAATGACCAACCCGGTGTCATTGGTGACGTCGGGCGTATTATCGCCGAGCATGCCATCAATATTTCCGATTTCCGTCTCGGACGTGATGACAAAGGACAGGCTCTTGCGGTTGTCCGGGTTGACGACGAAGTGACTCCTGATCTTCTCAAGGAGCTGGAAGAACTCGATGCCTGCATCAGCGTACGGAGTGCCGAACTCTAAGTGTTTCCGCCTGTTTGTTTGCCCATTCGGGTATAATTAAGGCCTCAAATTTTGACAAGACGGTGTGTGGTTGGAATGCGAAATATTGTTATTGCTTTATTGTCGATTTTTATGGCATCAGGGTGCTCTCTGAAGAACGTTTCGCCGACTCATCTTTTTGATAATTTCTTCCCAAAACGTACCAAATCCCACCTCCACCCCTCCCAAAAAAAAGTCCAGGCTCTGAGGCGAAAACAAAACACTTATGCGAAAATACACACGTTCCCTAAAACCTATCTTTACTATCTCCGTTCAGCTTCTTTGCCGGAGCTGCGCCGTTATCTCGACAGCGGCAAAGCGGCAGAAGATTTGTCGTTGCGGGAGTATACCCTGCTGCGTGCACGCAGAAAGGGGATGGAAGAGGATGCCTTGATCCGGTACGGCTCTCTCAAGGAATTGATTGCAGCATACGATAAGACCAGGAACCCTCGATACAAAGCCCGCATCCTTGAGCTGATGAAGCAGGAGGAAAAAGAAGAATCCCAATAGAACAAAGCACACTGTGCAAATGGGTCCTTTTTTATCGCGCAGTGGGTATAATCGTCTTACCATATCTTTTCAGTAACAGGAGCATAGTCATGGCAACCATCGGCATGGGCGATATCAAAAAAGGAACCCGCCTCGAGATCGACGGCAACCCCTATAAAGTGATCGAATTTCAACACGTCAAACCGGGCAAAGGGGCAGCCTTTGTCCGAATCAAGATCAAGAATCTTCAGTCAGGCAAAGTGATCGAAAAAACGGTGCATGCAGGGGACAAATTCGAGGTGCCCGAACTGGAGCAGAAAACGATGCAGTACCTCTATGATGACGGGGAGTTTTTGCAGTTCATGGACACCGAGACGTTTGATCAAATCGGTTTGACCCATGAGCAGGTAGGTAAAGAGACGTTTGACTTTATGATCGACGGGATGAATGCCGATATTCTGTTTCACAACGGCAAGGCGATCTCCGTCGAGATACCTCAGACGGTTGTTCTCAAGATCGTCGAGACTCCGCCCAACTTCAAGGGGGATTCCCAGGGGGGCAAGAAGCCGGCTACCCTTGAGAGTGGTGCGGTGGTGCAGGTGCCGTTTCATATCCTCGAAGGAGAATCGATCAAGGTCGATACCGTCGAGGGCAAATACCTCGAAAGGGCGAAGTGAATCAGGAATCAGGAGTGAGGAATTAGGAGTTTTGGTATGCTTTTCTTCGAAAAGCTTTTATCAAAAAAAGGGCTGGGACTTCAGTCCCACAAAAAACGCAACACTTAGCACGTAACACGCAACATGCAGAGCAAAGGAGGTCATGATGGCACGAGTTTTGGTTCCATTGGCAGAAGGGTTTGAGGAGATCGAGGCGACGTCGATCATTGATATTCTGCGCCGGGGCGGGGTCGAAGTCCATTCGGCGTATCTTCCCGGTGAGTTTGCAAGCGATCTGGTTGTCGGTGCCAACGGGATTACGCTTCAGGCGGATATCCCTCTTGCACAGGCGGTGGTTGATGAGTATGATGCGATAGTCCTTCCCGGCGGGTGGGGCGGGACGAACCGCCTGGCTGAAAACCCGCTGGCACAGCAGTTGCTCAAGGATTTTGCCGCCGAGGGCAAATGGGTAGCGGCCATGTGTGCCGCTCCCTATGCGCTGCATGTGGCCGGAGTGTTGAGTCCCCGCTACACCTGCTACCCCAGTGTCGAAGAGCAGATTCGACCCGATGACCGCGTGGCGGATGAAAAAGTGGTGGTTGATGGCAAAGTGATCACCTCCCAGGGACCGGGGACGGCGATATGCTTTGGTTTGGAGATCGTCCGGCAGCTGGTGGGGCAGGAGAGTTACGAGGCAGTCCGCAACGGTACCCTCTCGACTTTCTGCTGATCGGAGCATCGTGAAACGGACGGATGCGATCGAGCCCTTTCGGGTGATGGATGTCGTCCGCGAAGCACAGCGGTACGACGATACGATCCATTTCGAGATCGGGCAACCCGATCTGCCCCCTTCGCCACGGGTGATTGCTGCCCTGCATGAAGCGATCGACGATCACCGGTTTGCCTACACCGAGACACTGGGGCTTTTGGCACTGCGTCAAAAAATTGCCGATCATTACCGACGGGACTACGATGTCGAGATCGATCCGGGACGTATCCTGATCGTACCCGGAACGAGCACAGCGTTCCTCATCGCCTATCTCCTGACACTCGACCGGGGCAACCGTCTCGGGCTGCCTGACCCCTCCTATCCCTGCTACAAAAATTTCGCCCACATGGTGGATGTCACCCCCCGCTTTTTCCCGGTTGATTCCAAAGAGGGGTATCAGCTGAGTCCCCGGCAGCTTCAGGGTACCCGCATCGACGCGCTGCATATCTCCTCTCCGGCCAATCCCACCGGCACTGTCTATACGCCAGAGACCCTCAAGGGTATCGCCGAGTATTGCGACGCGGAGGGGATCGCACTGATCTCCGACGAGCTCTACCACGGTCTGGTGTACGGCACCCCGGCAGCGAGCGCGATGCAATTCTCCGACTCCGCCATCATCATCAACGGTTTCTCCAAATACTTCACCATGCCCGGCCTGCGTCTGGGCTGGATGATCCTCCCCGAACCCCTCGTACGCCCTGCCGAAATCATCGCCCAGAATCTCTACATCTCCGCCCCCACTCTCAGCCAGTATGCAGCCCTGGAGGCCTTCGACTACGACTACCTCACCCATGTCCGCGATACCTTCCGCAAGAGGCGCAACTACCTCTATAAAGCCCTCAGCCCGCTGTTCCCCATTGATGCGAAACCGGACGGAGCCTTCTACCTCTGGGCCGATGTCTCAGCCTGCACCGAAGACTCCGCCACGTTTGCCCAAACCCTCCTGCGAGACACCCACGTCGCCATTACCCCCGGCATTGACTTTGGAATGAACGGCACCGAGCACTATCTGCGCTTCTCCTACACGCGGGAGATTGAGCATATGGAGGAGGGGGTGGCGCGGCTGCGGAAGTATCTGAGATGATCTTTTCTTTTGGTCATCGTGCTGTCCTCTTTATTCAATAGTCAAAACTTGCTATAATACTTCAAAAGAATTATCAAAGGAGACGTCATGGTTAAAAGTGTCAGAAAACAAACATCGATCAAAGTCGATCCGGAGGCATGGCAGAGTGCAAAAGAGATTTTTGCCGGATACGGTATCAGTGTGAGTGATGCGATCAATATCTTTTTGCACAAAGTCCAGAAAGTGGGTGGACTTCCCTTTCAGATGCGGGAAGATGAGTACCGGGAACCTACAAAAGAGGAGATACTTGAAGGGCTCAGAGAGGCAGTTGAGGAAATCAATCTCTATCATCAAGGTAACCTGAAATTAAAAACTTTGGACGAAGTGTTGAGTGAACTATGACTATAGAAGTTTTACCACGATTTGAAAGAGAGCTCAAACGACTTGCCAAAAGATACAAGAAAATAGCAGCAGATTTGGCAGTATTCAAAGAAACGATTCTCGAAAATCCAACGCTCGGTACAGCTCTGGGCAACAATTGCTACAAGGTCAGAATCCCGAATTCTTCGATCCCTGTCGGGAAGAGTGGTGGTTTCAGAGTGATTACGCTTGTCAAAATTGAGAAAGACAGCATTATACTACTGACCATCTACAGCAAAACAGAAAAAGAAAATATCAGCGAAGATGAGCTGAGAGTAATTTTGCAGGAGATTCAATAGTACAAGCGTCCGTTGTTTTCTACTAACTGGCATTGGCATTACATAAGGAGTATGAACTCAAGCAATCTAAAATCATGGTAACCGGATCCAATTCCTCCATGCTGAGCCAGGAGATAGCCTCTACATTGAGTGGGCGGTATCACTCTTTGGAAGTTTATCCTCTCAGTTTCCGGGAGTACCTCTATTTTGTGGTTGATTATTCTTTGAGGAAGCAAAACGTCAATGAAAAAAATACTACAGTGCCGATTTGGGGCTTTCCAATCTCTATCGAGCGCCCAATCTTCAAACACGGGGTTTATAGATCATTGGCAAAATCACTATATAACGCGGGTAAAAGAATTTCTCAACCTAATGAATTGCATACCCCTGATTTGTTCGTAAATACCGACCGGGTGGGAGAAGAAGATATTCAAACAGGCTGGATATATGTCGTTGAGTCTAAATCAGACAATGAAACAATCAAGGGTATAAAAGATTTGCACAAAATAGGGTTTACCTCTACACCGGTGGAGGAACGTATTAGAAATGCTAAAAATGAAGCAACATATTTATATGCGGATGTAAAGGTGGTCGCCAGTTATCATTGTTATAACTTGAATGCCAATAAGCTTGAAAATTTATTGCATAAAATTTTTGGCTCTGTATGTTTAAATATTGATCTGTTTGATGACAATGGTCAGAGAATAACGCCCAGAGAGTGGTTCGTTGTGCCGTTTGATGTCATTGATGAAGTTATTTCTCTATTGTTGAATGAAAATATCCTAAATTATGAATATGATGCCACAATGAAAAAAATAAGGTTAAAAGGGTGAGATAATCTGTTGTTTGTTCGATCCATTTTCACCAAAGCTTCAAGCATATATCATAATCTCTTATTAAACCTTAATGCGTTATCCTTTAATAATAAGATCTCTTATTGAAGGATATATCGTGAAGCGTACAGATGTCGGAAGCTATGAGCGTAGCAGCGTGGGTGGTGAGGTGGTGCAGGCGTTTGTGCCTGAGTCCTTGCCGCCTAAAGAGCCGATCGTCATGGATGCTTCAAGACAACGGTTGTTGGAGCGTGCCACGATAGCACTGGGCAAGCTCGACAGTATTACACTCCTTTTGCCCGATCCCGATATCTTTCTCTATGCCTATGTGCGCAAAGAGGCTGTGCTCTCTTCTCAGATAGAAGGAACCCAATCATCACTCAATGATCTATTGGAGCATGAGGTAGATAGAGCTGCGGGGGTGCCGCTGGATGATGTGACGGAAGTATCGCAGTATGTCGCGGCGCTTGAACACGGTATCCAGAGATTGCAAGAAGGGTTCCCGCTTTCCAATCGTCTCATCCGGGAAATGCACACCGTATTGCTCAGTCATGGGTGTGGCAGCTCCAAACAACCCGGAGAGTTTCGCCGGAGCCAAAATTGGATCGGAGGCACACGACCGGGCAATGCCTTTTTTGTGCCGCCACCACCGCATCGAGTATCGGAGTGCATGAGTGATTTGGAGAAGTTTCTGCATGATGAGTCGCAGCCATATCCAACACTGATCAAGGCAGCTCTTGCGCATGTGCAGTTCGAGACAATCCACCCTTTCTTGGATGGTAACGGACGATTGGGGCGACTGCTCATCTCTTTTGTACTCTATCATGATGGTTTGATTTCGCAACCGTTGTTGTATTTGAGTCTCTACTTCAAAGAGCATCGCAGTTATTATTATGATCTGCTCAATAGGGTGCGTGCAGAAGGCGACTGGGAGAGATGGATCGATTTTTTCCTCGAGGGCGTAGAGCAGACGGCGCTGGATGCCGTATCAAGAGCACGTCAGCTGGTTGCGCTGATACAACAAGATCAGGTACACATATCTCAAGAAGGCGGAAGAGGAGCTAATACCATCTTGCGTATTTTGGATTGTTTCTCGCATCGTCCCATCGAAACCATCAAAGGTATCAGTGTGGCTACAGGTCTTTCGTATCCATCGATCGGCAATGCCTTGAAGCGACTGGAAAAGATGGGTATTGTGCATGAAATTACCGGCAGGCAGCGCAATAGGCTTTTTAGTTATGAAGCCTACATGAAAATCCTGAATGCATAATGCGTTATTAAACTTTAACGCCATATCCTTTAATAGTCAATTTTGTTATTTAACGTTTCATCTTCAACCCGCTTTCACCAAAGCTTTGCTATATTCCGGTTAGAGTGAGGAATTGCGGTATGCTTTTCTTGGGGAAAGCCTTTTGTTTAAGGGGTGAGTCATCGAACGCGAATACTGTAGGGCACCAGTCGCACAGTATGATCGGCGGGCAGCAAACTTATGCTATAATTACAGAAACCACCACATGAGAGGAGATCAAAAATGAGTATGCCATACATACCGGTTTTGGATACTGATTATATCCAGCAGACCATCGTGCATCCTCTCATGGATTATGAAAAAACACACGACAATGTCTCCCTGGATGAAACCCGTGATGTGATCAAAATCGCCTTGATGATGGTCAGGGGTTTTCGAGATATTCTGGATGACCTTAACTTCAATGAAGAGAAACTGCGCCAGTTGCAGTTTGCTCTCGATGACAACTATGAAGCTGTCGAAACGATTTTTGAAAACATGAGCGATGCGCCCACGCATGCAATGATCGACACGTTGCTTACCGAAATGGCCAAGCTCGATATGGAAATCGGTGATCTCATTTTAGAACATCGCCATGCAAGTTGAATTTGACCTCAAATATCAGCGCAGCAAAAAGAAGATTGCCAAACGGATCAATATCCGAAAGATCGAAGAAACCGAAGCGCTGTTTCAATCGAATCCTCAGCATGTCAAACTTGCACTGAAAAACATTACCTGCCGAAGAGACAAAAAGAAAAAGTCCATACGCGTGCTTGGTGATGACGGGTTTCGTATCCTGATAAGCATGCGTGGAGACATTGCCTGCTTTCAGGATATAATGGATCACAAAAAGTACGATCGCACTACCAAAGATTGTTAGAAAAAGATTTTCAAAAAGGTTTTTGATGTCCGACACCCCCAAGTTCACCCACCTCCACCTCCACACCGAGTACTCCCTGCTCGACGGAGCCAACAAGATCAAAACCCTGGCGAAAAAGGTCAAAGAGCTGGGGATGGACTCGGTGGCTATGACCGATCATGGCAATATGTTCGGGGCGATTGATTTTTATACCACGATGCGCAAAGAGGGGATCAAGCCGATCATCGGGATGGAGGCGTATCTGCACAATCAGGAGGATATCGGGGACAAGAGTGTCCGACAGCGCTATCATTTGTGCCTCTATGCCAAAAACGAAGTCGGATACAAAAACCTCATGCTGCTCAGCTCCAAAGCCTACATCGACGGCTTTTACTATTACCCCCGGATCAACTGGAACCTCCTCAAAGACCATGCCGAGGGGCTGGTGTGCTCCTCGGCGTGTCTGCAGGGGGAGATCAACTGGCACCTCAACCTCTCGGAGCGCAACCGGCAAAACGGTGCCAAAGGGTACGAAGAGGCGAAAAAGGTAGCGTTGAAATACAAAGAGCTTTTCGGAGAGGATTTTTACCTCGAGTTGATGCGCCACGGCATCGGGGATCAGCAGAAAATCGACAAAGAGATCATCCGCCTCTCACGCGAAACCGGGATCAAGATCGTCGCCACCAACGACACCCACTACACCGTCCAGGATGACGGGGAGGCGCACGAAGCGTTCATGTGCATCGCGATGAACAAACTCTACGACGATCCCGATCGCCTGCGCCACTCGGTGCGGGAGTTTTACGTCAAATCCCCCGAAGAGGTGGCGAAACTCTTCGCCGATATCCCCGAAGCGCTGGAGAACACGCAGGAGATCGTCGAGAAGTGCAATCTCGAGATCCAGCTGGGGAACCCGACGCCGCCCAATTTCAAGTTTGCCCGTGAGCGTGCTGAAGCGGTGGGTTTGAGCTTGCCGGAGCCCGACAAAGAGTATTCGCTCGAGAACGACAAAGTGCTCTTCATCCATGAAGCCCGCAAGGGGCTCGAAGCGCGTCTGAAAAATGTCCCAGAGGCGCGGCACGAGGAGTACCGGGAGCGCCTCGAGACGGAGATCGGGATCATCAACTCGATGAAATTCCCCGGATACATGCTCATCGTCTGGGATTTTGTCGATGTGGCCAGGCAGATGGGGATCCCGGTAGGACCCGGACGCGGATCGGCCGCGGGATCGCTGGTGGCCTATTCGCTGCGGATCACCGATATCGATCCGATCCCGTATGGGTTGCTGTTTGAGCGGTTTTTGAATCCGGAGCGGGTGAGCATGCCGGATATCGATATGGATTTCTGCCAGGCACGCCGACAGGAGATCCTCGATTATGTTGTGGACAAATACGGCCGGGTCAACGTCGCACAGATCATTACGTTTGGTAAGCTTCTCGCCAAAGGGGTGATCCGCGATGTCGCACGGGTACTCGATATGCCGTACTCCAAGGCCGATGCCTTCGCCAAGTTGATCCCCGACGAGCTGGGGATTGATCTCGAGGGCGCGTACGAAAAAGAACCCAAAATCAAAGAGCTCATCGAGAGCGATGAACAGGCAGCGCGGGTCTGGAAATTTGCCAAAGCCCTCGAAGGACTCAACCGCAACGCCGGGACGCATGCTGCCGGGGTGGTGATCTCCAACGAACCCCTCTGGCTCAAAACCCCGCTGTTCAAACCCTCCGGGATGGACACGCTGGCGACGCAGTACAGCGGCAAGTACGTCGAAGATGTCGATCTGATCAAGTTTGACTTCCTTGGACTTAAAACCCTCACCGTTATTGAAGAAGCCCTTCAGCTTGTCGAAAAGCGCCACGGCAAGCGGATCAACTTCGTCGAAGAGGACATCAACGATCCCAAAGTCTATGCGTACATCGGCACCGGAGAAACCCTCGGACTGTTTCAGATCGAATCAAGCGGCATGCGCGATCTGGCCAAACGGCTCAAGCCCTCCGGCTTCGAAGATGTCATCGCGATGCTGGCTCTTTATCGCCCCGGACCGATGGAATCGGGAATGATGGATGATTTCGTCGAGCGCAAGCACGGCCGGGCGGAGATCACTTACATGTTCCCCGAACTCGAACCGATCCTCAAACCCACCTACGGGGTTATCGTCTACCAGGAACAGGTGATGCAGATCGTCCAGACCATCGGAGGGTTCAGCCTCGGAGGAGCCGATCTCGTGCGCCGGGCGATGGGTAAGAAGATCAAGGAGGAGATGGACAAGCTCAAGGATGAGTTTGCCGAAGGGGCAGCGAAGAAGGGCTTTGACCGGGAGAGGGCTGAAGCGCTCTTCGATTTGATCGTCAAGTTTGCCGGATACGGATTCAACAAATCCCACTCCGCCGCCTATGCGATGGTCACTTTCTACACCTCGTACCTCAAATACTACTACCCTACCGAATTCATGGCGGCGATCCTGACGCTCGAGAAAAACAACACCGACAAGGTGGTCAAATACGTCGATGAGCTGGGGCACATGGATATCCAGCTCCTTCCGCCCGATATCAACCGCTCCGATCTGGAGTTTATCGCCGACAACATCGACGGCAAAGAGTCGGTCATCTTCGGTCTCGGGGCAGTCAAAGGAGCCGGAGACATCGCGATCCGTTCAATTCTCGAGGCACGAGATAAGGCGCCGTTTCGGGATCTGAGTGATTTTGTCTCCCGTATCGATTCGCAGAAAGTCAACAAAAAGGTGATCGAAGCGCTGATCAAAGCCGGAGCGCTTGACGGACTGGGGTACACCCGCCAGGCGATGCTGGTGCAGATCGAAGAGATCGTCGAAGCAGCCAAAAAAGCGGGGGATGCCAGAAAGATGGCCGTCGGATCGCTCTTTGGCGGCGGCGAGGAGATGACGAGTGTTGAGGTGTCGCTGACCCATATGGAGGAGTATGAGCCGATGCAGATATTGGAGTTTGAGAAAGAATCGCTCGGCTTCTATGTCTCCGGCCACCCGCTGGATAAGTACCGTGACGAGCTCTCCAAAATCAACTACACCCTCAGCTCCGAGATCGCGGATTTGGCTGACGGATCGCAGGCACTCATCATCGGACGGGTGGAGGAGATCACCCACAAGATCAGCAAACGGGGGAACAAATTCGGCATCGCCAACATCATGGACTTGCACGGCAACATCGAGCTGATGCTGTTTGAAAACCGTCTCAAAGAGCTTGAAGAAGATTTTGACATGGCTGAGCCGATCGCGTTCAAGGTCAAGATCACTCGCGACGGGGAGTTTACCCGGATGAACATCCTCAAGATCGAATCCCTCAAAGACGCCCGCAAAGAGAAAGTCACGGTCAAAAAAGAGGAGCACCACACCCCCGAGCCCGAGCAGCCCCCGCTGATCATTGCGCTGGATCTCATGCCCGACCCCAAGATCGCCGAAGAGCTCTTCTGCCTCGCCGAAAAACACCCCGGCCGCCGCCCCCTCGAGCTGCATATCAAAAGCAAACTCGCCGACGTCGTCATCGAGTCCAAAGTCCGGGTCGGAGAGGGGTTTCTCATCGAAGCACGCGAGCTGGGGGTCTATCCCGAGGAGGCGTTGGTGGCGAGTTGAGAAGTGTTTGAAAACCCCAAAAAGTTAGAGGAGTTATAAAGATGGAAATCGCATATGTTATCGTAGCACTTGTCGCTTTTGTCGGATCATTAACAATAAGTATGTATATGACGATCAGGCAGTTTACTTCTTCGGATACATAATAAGCCTACGAATGCGTTGCAGCGTCATAGGCGGAATAGATAATAGCACCGAATACGATTATAGCAGTGAATAAAACAACAATCTCGATCGTAAATCCTCCAATTCATCTATTTTTTTCATAGCTTTTTTATTGACATATACAATAACAGCCGCGATTAGTAAGGCAATTAAAGTGCCCAAATAGATTTTGGTTTTATTTATATCTACTTTGTCATAATTGTTGGCAAGCCAACCAACCAAAGAGACATCAACGGCGGACAAGATTCCGAAAACGACTTTCAGCCAGGCAATCTGTTCCTTTATCTTGTCTATTCTGGGCATGTATACCTCGTACCTATTTGCTTCTCGCATTATATCTATCGTTGAATATTCACCTTCTTAATGAACGAGGTTAAAGTCTCACTTCCGGACACATTGCGTGCAATGTTAGTTGGATTGAAGCCCAAGCCCCTTTGGCTATGACAAAATCATGCCACCTCTTCAGCCGCGTGAATCGTCTCGAAAACGTTCCGTTTCTTTCTGGCGACGTTGTAGAGGTCATAGCTGTTCTGGAGGTTGAGCCAGAGTTCGGGGGATGTGCCGAAATATTTTGAGAGCCTCAGCGCCATTTCGACGGTGATGCCTCTTTTTTGATTGACCAGTTCATTGATGGCGCGAAACGATGTGTGAAGTGCGTCTGCCAGTTTGGTCTGGGTGATGCCCATGGGGATCAAAAACTCCTCTTTGAGAATCTCTCCGGGATGGGTGGGTGTTCGTTGTAACTCGTTCATGGTCTCTCCTTTCGTATCAGTGGTAATCTACTATTTTGACGTCATAAGCATGGTTGTCTTCAAATCTGAAAATTACCCTGAATTGCTTGTTGACCCGTATGGAATAGTATTCCTTCAAGTCACCTTTCAGACTCTCAAGCCTGTTGGCCGGGGGGATTTTCAGGTCATTCAGATCACGGGCATTGTTCAGATAGTCCAATTTTCGCAAGGCTACTTTTTGGATATCCGGAGGCAGTGTCCTGCTCCTTCCCGTGGTATAAAATGCTTTACACACTTTGTCCTGAAAACTTTTTATCATATAACACTATAACATATAGTGTGTTAACAGTCAAGTGCTGTTCTACGCGTACACTCCGGCATACAGAAGCGGTTTATTTCTCTCGTTCCCCATCTCCTGAGACTGCGAAAGAACTCACACCTTATAGGAGCAGGGGCTTTAGCCCCGTTAAAATGGCGCCATTTTATGGAG
>JALVQH010000004.1 GCA_027031505.1 Campylobacteraceae bacterium
GAGATTGCCGAAAGGATTGAGAAGGATTGCTCTACGCAGGTTGCGCTGTAGTGCATCCTGAACAGTTATAGACAGGTGTTGCGATCGGCAAAGAAGTCACTTTGCCCGGTAAAAGTCGACAGACATTTCCGTGCAGCAGGAGCATGGGAGCAAGGGAACAACTGTATGCACTTACACTGGATTTCACCGAGCTTCTTTTTGGAGTTTGGTCAAGTCCAGACAATCCGTTTGGGCATACGCAGAAAGGCATATTATGACATTTGACAATTTTGATTTTCATCCCGACGTACGCAAAGGGATCCGTATCGCGGGGTTCAAGGAACCCAGTCCGATCCAGGAGGAGGTGATCCCTCTGATTATCGAGGGACACGATATGGTGGGGCAGGCGCACACCGGTACCGGCAAGACGGCGGCGTTTGGTCTGCCGATCATCGATATGCTGGCCCGCAAGGAGATCGAGCGGGCTCTCATCATCGTCCCCACACGGGAGCTGGCCACACAGGTGAGCGATGAGATTTATCATCTCGGGCGGTTTGCCGGGATTCGGACGCTGGAGGTGTACGGAGGAGTCGGCTACGGCCGTCAGATCGCTCTGATCCACAAAGGCACCCAGGTCATCGTCGCCACCCCCGGTCGGCTCAAAGACCTCTACCGCAAGGGCAAGATCGATGTCCTCAGTCCCGAGGTGGTCGTCCTTGATGAGGCCGATGAGATGCTTGATATGGGGTTCCTCGACGACATCAAGGAGATCTTTGATTTTATCCCGCAGAACCGCCAGACGCTGCTTTTCTCGGCGACGATGCCCGAGCCGATCAAGCAATTGGCTGATCAGATTCTCTTCGAGCCCAGGTTTATCTCCGTTGTCGGAGAGGAGGCGACGACCAACAATGTCATCGATCAGCGCTACTATGTTATCAATGAAAACCAGCGAGATGAGGCGATCATCAAGCTTCTTGAGACGGAAGTATACAACAAATGCCTCATCTTCTGCCGCATGAAACGGGAGGTCGATCGGGTCGCAGAGCTGCTTCAGGGGTATCGGCTCAGAGCAGCCGGTCTGCACGGCGACATGGAGCAGATCGATCGGGACGCTACGATCAGATCCTTCCGACGCAACGAGACCAGAATCCTCGTTGCCACCGATGTGGCAGCCCGGGGACTGGATGTCAAGGATGTCACCCACGTGATCAATTACCATATCCCCTTTGACCCCCAGAGCTATGTTCACCGCATCGGACGTACCGGACGCGCGGGCCGAACCGGGCAGGCGATCACACTGGTGAGCACCGAAGAGTTCCGTGAGCTCATGCGCATCCGCAAGGAAGTCGGAGCCGAAATGCGTCTCGAGACGATGACCGGAGAGGGGGGTGTGGACAGCAGTACGATCGCGTTTGTCCTCGAGGCGCTCGAAGAGACAGCGATCCACCCCGAGATCGACCGGGTACTTG
Organism: Campylobacteraceae bacterium; assembly: GCA_027031505.1. Taxonomy (GTDB): domain Bacteria; phylum Campylobacterota; class Campylobacteria; order Campylobacterales; family Sulfurovaceae; genus S017-3. The sequence continues at coordinate 1,449 of JALVQH010000004.1, forward strand.
CAGCCCTGGCGCACCTCGATCAGACGACGTTCATCAAGAAGGCTCTCTCGTATATGGTGAGCCAGGTTCAGACCGGTATGGGGGGGCAGATCGGCTTCGACCAGGCGTATGTCGACGACATGATCGAGAGTTACCAGTCCGAGGTGCAGCAGAGCAATACCGGCAAAAACAAGAAGCGAAAAAGACGGCGGTGAAATGTTTGATGATTTTGCGGGGGAATGGTTACCCCTCAAAAACCTCGTCAAGCGTGATGGTTCCATCTATGCAGGCAATCGGCAATGCATCTTCATCGCCGAAAGCACCGGCATACTCGTAGCAGCCGTCAACCAAGGTGAATTTGTCGATCACCTTGTACTCAGTGTTGACCAAAAAATATTCCAAAATTTCGCTCTGCTCGTAGAGCTCTTTTTTGATGGTCTTGTCTTTGAGTGCCGTAGAGGGGGACATGATTTCAAAAATCGCACACGGTTTCTCTTCATCACAAAAAAGCATCACATCGGGTTGCACCACATTGATGCGGTCATCCACACTCAATTTCAAATCAAACGGAGCGATTCTCGGCAGATATTTTTGCTTTGCTTTGCTTAAATTTTTCAAAAGGTGCGCAATACTTAAAACAATATCCTGATGCAACGCACTCGCTTCTGCCATCATATAAATGTTACCAAAGATCAGCTCAACCCGCTCCTGGGTAGAACGGTCGATATCCAAGTAGTCTTCGTAGCTGTAATCTTCCAATACCCGTGCTTCATCCATGAAAAACCTTTGCAATCGATTTGATGAATTGTAGCATATTATTAGGGGTCAGACGTTGAATATCCACCAAAAAGATGCTACAATACAAAATCAAAAAAAATGAGGAAAGCAATGCCGCGAAAACCCAGAATAGATCTGGCCGGGTATCACCATATCGTAAACCGAGGGGTAAACCGTTCGGATGTGTTTGTGGATGAGGATGACTATGAAGTGTTTCTGAAAATCGTCTGCAAAGCGTGCAGAGACTATCGTGTCGTTTTGCATGATTATTGCCTGATGCGCAACCATTTTCATCTTCTGGTCGAGACACAGCGAGAAAACCTCTCCTCGTTTATGAAACAGATCAACGCCAACTACGCCATCTATGCCAACAAAAAACAGAAACGCTCAGG
>JALVQH010000005.1 GCA_027031505.1 Campylobacteraceae bacterium
GGCGCGATATTCTGGTACGCTACGATGAGCTCCATCCGCTCACCTACCACGACAGCGATGAGGTGATCAAGCCCCAGTGGGTGATCGAGCGGATCGGAGAGAAAGTGGGGGCTGAAGCGATCATCACCTCCGACGTGGGGCAGCACCAGATGTGGGCAGCACAGTTTTATCCGTTTGACCGGCCGCGCCAGTGGATCAACTCGGGAGGGTTGGGGACGATGGGGTACGGATTTCCTGCTGCCATCGGTGCCAAGGTCGCCTGTCCCGAGAAGCATGTCATCAACATTACCGGAGACGGATCGATCCTGATGAATGTCCAGGAACTTGTCACCGCTGCCGAGAACAAATTGGCGGTGATCAACGTGATTCTCAACAACCATTTCCTCGGGATGGTGCGGCAGTGGCAGACCTTTTTTTATGACAAACGGTATGCCGAGACCGATCTGAGCTACCAGCCCGACTGGAAACTCCTCGCCGAAGCATGCGGAGGTGCCGGATACGATGTGACGACGAGGGCAGAGTTTGACACCGCCCTTGATGCGGCACTGAAGGGGGACAAAGTAACCTTCATCAACGTCGCGATCGACCGCCTCGAAAATGTCCTGCCGATGGTGCCCGCCGGTGGTGCCCTCTACAACATGTTACTCGAACACAAGGAGAGCTGATGGAAACCGTACGCAGAGTCATTTCGGTTGTCGTCCTCAACGAAGCGCAAGTGCTTTCGCGGGTCTCCGGGCTCTTTGCCGGGCGGGGATACAACATCGAGACCCTCACCGTCGCCCCGATCCCCGAGACCGATCTGTCTCACATGACCATCGTCACCCGTGGGAACGAACGGGTCATCGAGCAGATCACCAAACAGCTCCACAAACTCATCCCCACCCTCAAGGTGATCGAACACGCCGAGATGGTCGAGAAGGAGATGGTACTGGTCAAATTCCCCATCGAAGAAAAACTGAGCGACATCCAGGCATTGTGCGCCGCATACAACGGCGGGATCGTCAATGTGGGCGAAAACATGGTGATCGCCATGGCTGCTGACGAGCCGGAACGCATCAAGCACTTCATCAAGGCAACCAGACGCTACAACCCTATCGAGATCGTCCGCAGCGGGGTGGTGGCGATGGAGAGGTAGTGCTTGTGCTTTGGCACAAGCAAATTAGGGATTAGGGATTAGGAATTAGGGATTAGGGATTTTGGAGGCAGGACTTCAGTCCTGCATAACGGGACTGAAGTCCCTGCTCCTGATTGGAAGAATGTCTGCCCATCGGAACGGTTTCTATTCACGGACAATTCTGGTATAATAATCGGCGTCAACAATCCACACAAAAGGAGACATCATGAGCAAGGCAGTCCAGGAGATCACCACCATCGATCTGAGCGGAACTGAAAATGGCAAAATCGAAGTGGCGACCCTGCAGGAGCCTTACGGTCCCAAGAGTGAGCCGGTGGCGAGTATCGGGATATTCTTAAGCGGCGGCAGCGATGAGCCGGACTGGAAAGTGCACATCCCCAAAGGCAATATCGATGCGGTGATCGCAGCGCTGCAAGAGGCGAAACAAAGATTGTAGTTTCCCATGGGGTTTCGACTGTAGTCACTGCCCCAATATTACCTGTGCAGCCCTCCACATGGGGAAGGGAAAGTCTATCGACCATGAAAAAGATCATCACCGACAGCAGCAACTTCAAGGACTTCACCCAACGCAACGCCTACTACGTCGACAAAACCCCGGAGATTCTGGAGCTTTTCGATCTTGATAGCAACATCATCCTCATGCCCCGTCCGAGACGGTTTGGCAAGACCCTTTTTCTCTCAACTCTCTATTATCTCTTCTCCAATCGAGAACAAGATGAGACACTCTTTGCAGAGACCCATATTTACACCACCCCGTTTTTTCAGGAACATTTCGGCCGATACCCCGTCATCTCGGTGACGTTCAAAGATGTGCGGCAAAGCAGATTTGAGGATATGCTGGAAGCGGTGCGGTTTGAGATCAATCTATTGGTAGAGCGTTTGACGAAGCATATCCATATAGATGATGTTGAGTGTGATAAGACCTACAAGGGGTGCCTAAACAACATACTCCATTATCAAGGTACCAGAAAAGATTACGAAAACGCCCTGCGATCTCTCACCGAAGTGTTGACCGCCCACTACCAGACCCCCTGCATCGTCCTGATCGACGAATACGACTCTCCGGTGATCTATGCCTATCAAAAAGGGTACTATGACGAGGCGATCGAATTTTTCAGAAATATGCTCGGAGCGATTTTCAAAGGAAACGAACTCAACATTAAAAAAGCTTTAATCACCGGGATTCTCCGCGTCAGCGGCGAGAGTATGTTTAGTGGCCTTAATAATATCGAAACGATTACGATCTTAGAAAATGAACTGGCTACCAGCTGTGGATTCACCAAGGCAGAAACCATTGAATTGCTGGATTATTACACTATCACGGGCGAGTTGAAAGCAAAAGCTCTGACGTGGTACAACAGCTATGTAATCGGCAACCATATTATCACCAATCCCTGGAGTATCTTGAACTTTGCCGGTAAAAAAAGGCTGGAGCC
>JALVQH010000006.1 GCA_027031505.1 Campylobacteraceae bacterium
GGTGTCATCAGAAGGAGCAGGGAATGAGTTATCGTTATCACCTCCTTTTCCCTTTTTCCCTCTTTTCCCTGGCGGTAACCCTTATACTTAGATGATATCGATATTCTGTATTATTTTTTATCTCGCAAAGGAAGAGATGCCGGGATTCATACCATTTGATGGAATCCTGTATGTCGGACTGGGGATAAGCAGCAGGAAATTTTTGATTCTTTTTACCCCAAAAACCCAAAAGGGACAGCATACATGTCGTCCTCCAGTTTCAAAAGGGTATCCCCTCCGTAAAAAACGATCCCCTTGTCAAACAGATCCGGCATCTCTTTTTGCAGATGGTAGATGTGTTTGAAATCGCTCTTCGAAACCGACTGTGATGCCTTGACTTCGACGGCGACTATCTTGTCACCATAATCCAGAATGAAATCGATCTCTTTTTTGTCGGTGGTTCTGTAGTAGTAGAGTCCTGCTTTTCGGTCGGCGGAGCTGTTGGCTTTGAGCAGTTCATCGTAGACGAAGGTCTCGACGATGTCCCCTTTGTCGTGTGATCTTTCGAGTTCGTCGTGCGAGTGTATCTGCAACAGATGGCACAAGATACCGGTGTCTGTGGCATAGATTTTCGGGGTTTTGACCAGCCGTTTGAGTTGGTTCCTGAAAAAAGGGGGCAGTTTGCGTATCTGATAAGTGTGTTCCATGACGGCAAAATAGCTCTCAAACGTCCGGTTGTCCAGCCCCGCTTCGGTCTGCAGGGTGTGTTTGTTAAAGAGGTTGCCGCTGCGGATCATGCAGAGCCGGTACATCGTGATAAATTTATCGAGGTTGCGTATGGATGCCAGATCCCGGGCATCCGATTCGATGTAGGTGCGTATGTAGGAGCTGAACCAGAGATACCGGGCTCTGGGGCTGTCGATCTTGAGCAGTTCGGGGTATCCGCCTTCGAGGACAGCGGCAGAGAGATCGCAGGGGTACTGTCTGAGAATAGCCCCCTCCAGTGAGCCGCCGAGAAGGTCGATGATGTTTTCGCTCTTTTGATGCTTCTCTTTCAGAGAGAGGGGGTAAAGTTCCACAATCCCGATGCGCCCTGCCAGTGAATCGGAGATGTTTTTAAACCCCTGAAGGGATGCTGATCCGGTCAAAACGAATTCCCCGTTTGTCCGGTGCGCATCGATGTATTCTTTGAGCGTGATCATCAGCGACGGTAACCGCTGCGCCTCGTCGATGATCACCGGTTTGTTCAGATTTTCGATGAAGCCTGTGGGGTTGTTTTTCGCCATTTCATAGATGTTGATGTCATCGAGGGTGACGTAGTTGTCGATCCCGAGATGGAGTGCCAGCGTCGATTTCCCCACCTGCCTGGCTCCACTGATGAGGAGCACCGGAAAATAGCGCAGATACTCTTCGATCGCTTCCCGTATGGCTCTTTTGAGATAGTGCATTTTATGCCTTGATATTTTATGAGTATAATACTGAATATTTTATTTGTATAGTCTTATTTTTTAAGTAAACCCTGTTCATTTCGGAAAATAAAATTTATTCGTTTGAATGGGCGGGCGAAATTGCACTTATGATTTGAATGGGTGGACGTAAAAAGAGGAGGTAGGGATTATTTGAAAAAGAAGTATGGCTCCGGATGCTGGATTCGAACCAGCGACCAAATGATTAACAGTCATCTACTCTACCACTGAGCTAATCCGGAACATTTGAAGAACATCTCAGGTGAAATGTGGGTGAGATTATAGTCAAAAATACCTTGATTGTCAATGATTTTCAGGGGAAACGGTGAAAAAAGTTATTCCATGATTGTCTCGTGAAGTGATGCGGTGCTCGTCGATGAGTTTCCGGAGCCGTTTCTGGCTGGGTTCGTCGAAGAGGAGGGCGGTATCTTCCGGCGTGAGGGGGCGTTTGGCGAGGGTGTTGAGGATTGCCTCTTCGTCGTAGGATGCGGGGGCAGGGATGCCGTGTGTGCGCTGGGTGATGTGTACCGGCAAATCCGGGGCAAAATGCTGAGCAAGAGTGTAGAGGGTCTCGTACGCAACCGGTTTGACATCATAAGCCGGGGGGCGGTCGATGGTGCCGAGGTCGATCCGTGCCGGACGGAGCTGCTCGAGGAAGGTACTGAGTGTCTCGATCTCTTCGGGGCGGTCGTTGATCTCTTTGACGATCAGCACTTCAATGATCAGTACACCGCCGTACTGCTTCCCGAATGCAACCATTCCACGCTTGATCGTCTCGATGTCGATGCCCTCGTGTATCCGGTCGATCTGCTTGAAACAGCGGGATGAGGCGCAATCGAGGGAGAGTTTGACGGTATCGATTTTGGCAAGGGCTTTTTGGATTGCAGGATCGGCAATGGTGCTGCCGTTGCTGAGGATGAGGGTGCGGATATTCCCCTTGATCGCGTTGATCGCATCAATCAGCTCGTTGAGGTGTGGATAGAGGGTGGGTTCGCCGTTGGCGGTGAGGGTGAGGACATCGATGTCGGGGTGGGCGGCGAGTGCCTTGCGGATTTCGGACAGAATGGCTGTGGTCGGCAGAACGGTGTTCTGGTGATCAACAGTTTTGGCGGGAGCAAGTT
>JALVQH010000007.1 GCA_027031505.1 Campylobacteraceae bacterium
CCATCATGAACACACTCGGAGGCGGTACGGCGCAGCGTCCCATTATTTTCTTTCGAGACAGAGTCTATTCTATCGAGAACGGCAAAAAAGTTTACTACAACGCCCTCGACAACATGGGAGGAAAAGCGTGCCTTGGCATGGTGGACAGCAACACCTCATGCGTCTCACCCGTCGACATCACCAACGACACTACCCTCACATTCAACGGAGCCGGCAGCGCAAACAAAAAGGTCATCGCCGAGCACTACAAACTCGCCTGGAGCGCCTATGCCATCATCCCCTACAAGAGCGACGACAGCGGTCCCTGTACTCCAGGCGGTACCCAGCTCCACACCAGCGGTGAAATCCACTGCGATCTCAAACTTTTCTATAATTACCAGCCGTGGGAGGGGGAGCGGCTCGACAACGCCATCGACTCCATCCCGAGGGCAACCCTCGTCCACAATGTGACAGTGTTCAAGTTTGCCGAATCGGCTTCGGTTATTCGGTTCAAGATTTGCGCCCAGGAAAACATCGGCGCAACCGATTACAACATCAGTATCTGCAAAGAAAAGGCGGTACTACAATGAAACCTCCTGTTATGAGAAAAGCATTTTCAATGATCACGGCGATTTTCGTCATCGTCATCATGTCAGCTGTGGCGGCACTCGTCCTCTCCCTCTCCGGAAAGATGGTCAAAGCTACCACCATTCAATACCGCACCGAACAGGCGGCACTTCTTGCACGCAGCTACGCCGAACTGGCTGTTCAGGCAGTCATCATGCATGATCGCAATACGACCAGCAACTGCGTCGAGGATATCAACACTTCCGTCAACAATCTCGTGGCCGGAAGCGGTGCAACCAGTGCCACACCACTCAACGGAGGGGGGTATGGTATCGGGATACAGATCCACTATCTTGGCAACAATCTCCCCTGCTCATCTTCCCGGATACTCAACAGTACCCCCATCACCACAGATTACAACACTACGATGGGAGCTGCGGATGCACTTGCGGCCATCCTTGTCGATGTCTATGTCCGCTACAAGGATCCGGAAATGGTCGCAGCCTACAAAGAAAATCACAGCGGTACGGCGCCCGGCGCCGACGATATCCCCTGGATCACGTATCACACACGGAGGTTGCTGAAAATATGAAAACGTTAATCCCTCAGAGGCGATCCGCCTCGCAGCGACCGGCATTTACCCTCATGGAGCTTGTCTTTGTGATCGTGATACTCGGCATCCTTGCCGCACTGGCGATTCCAAGGCTCGATCGCGACATCCGACAGGAAGCCGCCGACAATATCCTCTCGGCTATCCGCTACACCAGGCTCATGGCTCTGACGGACGACAAGAGCGATCCGGGAGATGCCAACTGGCAGCAGGAGTTCTGGAGTATCCAGTTCTATGGCGGAAGCGACGCATACTACCGCATCGGAACTGATACAGGTCATGACGGTTCAATCAGCAAAACCGAATCGGCCATTGACCCAGCCGATGGCAAATATTTTTTCAACAGCAGTGGTGCTTTTTCTTCGAGATCGAGGGACGAAAGTCCAATGGTTTTCCTCGGGCACAAATATGGTATCAATGCCATTTCCCCCTCGCAAGGCTGCAACAAAATGATCTCCTTTGATCACATGGGCAGACCTCACACCGGTTTGAACTCCATCATTTCAGGAGGCGGCTCCTCCGGTGGAAACAATTACGCAACATATATGAATACAGACTGCAATCTGACGTTCTCTTTCCGTTCAAACGGCATCAACGACCTCATTATCACCATCGAGAAACAAACCGGTCGTGCCTATATCGTAGGGCAACCCGACTCATAGAGGCAGCATTGTCCGACACCTCCGTCGGATGCTTCCCGGCTTGAACCTCCTCTGAGCACCCCAATCATCATGATCACTCTTTCAGTTTCATTCAGGTTTTTGAGTGCCACGTATCTCCATTTACCCACCATTCACCCTTTTTTTGCTATAATTTAATTTACCATTAAGGTTGTTGTACCTTCATGATACACATTAAAACAAAGGATACCATTATGAATCGCAGCATCACAGGACGACATTTCGAACTGACTGAGCCGATCAAAAACTACATTGAAGCCGCTCTCGACGGATTGGACAAATACAACCTCAATATCATTTCGGCCAATGTCATAATCTCTGGCGACACACGCAACGGAAAAAAAGGATTCAGCACCGAGTTTGTCGTCAACCTCAAGGATAAAAACACTATCGTCATCACCCAGAAAGACAAAGATGTTTACGCTGCAATCGATCTGGCAGCCGAACGCCTCAAAAAAAGCCTTCGGCGCTACGCCGACAAAATCAAAGACCATCAAGTTACCAGCCTCAAGGAACTTGGCAGTGAAGCTGAAGCAGTACTGGAACAGCTTGATTATTCTGAAGAGACTGAGCCTGAAATTGTGCCTATGGATCTCACACTCCACAAACCCATGGACTTCGACGAAGCGATCGAAGCCCTCAAGGCCAATAAACATCAGCAATTCATCGTTTTTAATGATAATGAAGGCACCATGCGTGTCATGTACAAGCGTGCCGACGG
>JALVQH010000008.1 GCA_027031505.1 Campylobacteraceae bacterium
AAGGTTCCCAGCACTCTAACGGGGAGAGAAGGGAATATGGAGTGGGTGTATGGGTTTTTGAAGATTTGACAACATATATTTTATTTGCTACAATACATTTATGACGACAAGGAGCCAATAATGACAACAACCATGAGCATTCGGGAATTGACCCGGAACGGTGCGATGATCAGCGGGTATGACTACATCGACATCGAAGATCGCAAGTCGCATGAGTACAAAGGGGTATTTGTCTCTGCGCGATTGGCGGATGAGGTGAAAACTTTTTTGGAACAGCGGCTGAAGAGAGAGAAACAGGCTAAACTTGATAGAATCATGAAATATGCAGGCAAGGGCAGTATCAGCAAGCGGTTTGACGGGTTAACTTCTTCTGAGATACGTGAAAAAAAGGCTCGGGAACAGTATGGAGAGTAAAGCCGTCTTTCTCGACACCAATATCGTCGCCGATATGATCGATTCGAGGCGATCTAATCATCCCCTGTCCCTGCGACTCCTCGAACATTTAATGCTGGAGTCTTATGAAGTATTTATCAGTGAAGATATGGTGAGTACCCTGTACTACATCTCTGATGACAAAGAAGCCACCCTAGCTTTTCTTGAGCATGTGGTTTATGTCGATTGGCACGTCGTACCGTATGGAAAAGATCTGCTCATGGAGGCTACACACATTGCATCGATGGAGAAAATAGATTTGGAAGATATCCTTCAGTGTTTGTGTGCAAGAGACCATGGGTGTAGCGCATTGATCACCTGCGACCAGACGTTTGTCGATTGCGGTGTCCGTATCGTTGATTATGCCGCATTCGCATAGAGAATCCCATCAAAAAAGCACGTCATACGTAAAACACTTAGCACTTAACACGCCTTAATCATATACCTCAAATTCCGTAGTAAACGTATAAGAGGATTTAGCCTTGAGCCGGATCGTAAATTCTCGGACGAAGGCAGTAAGTTTGCGCACCGAGCAGATGCCGGAACAGCTGCTTTTTAGGCGGATGTTTTCGCCATAGGTGGGGATGCGCTCTTCGATTTTGAGGGTCTGGGCAGTGTCGCCCTGGTTGCGCAGCGTGTAGGTACTCTCGACGTTGCGGTAGCCTTTGCGGGCGGTGAATTTGGTGATGGTTTTTTCGCCGACGACGTCGAAGAGGGTGCCCACGGTGAGTGTGATCTTTTCTCCCTCGGGGGTGTTGGTGATGCGGCTGGAGCCGATGAAGTGGCTCTCACCAGTGCTGTCCTTCTGGTACATCCGGACGACCCCGGCGGGCAGGGGGATACCGAGGTGATTATCCTGCGTGTTGGCCAGTTCGACAATGTTGGCAAAATGAAGTTTCTCTTTGCCGTTTTTTTGGAAGTAGCGGCTGGTAAACTTGCCGTAGCGGGTGAAGCGGACATCGGTCTTGTCGGTGAAGCGGATCTGCTTCTGCTGGTTGTTGGCGATGGTTTCCCGGAAGGGGATTTTGTAGATGTGGTAGCCGGAGAAGGCCTCCTCCTGCACCTCGGGAGCGGGTGCGGGCATCGCCATCGCTTTGCGGTAACGGATCGCCTTGTCTTCAGTGGGTCGGGCGGTGTGGACGTCTCCGGCGAGGCAGGTGATCTGCGCATGGGGGTAGGTTACGCCGGAGCGGTTGTTGACGGTGATCCAGCCGACGAGATCGAGGCTTTCTTTGCCGAGGTTCAGGACGTAGTCACTCTTCCAGCTGATGCCGGTGGTGAGGTACTTCAGGTCGATCCCGAGCTTCCCGGCTTTGGCGGTGCGGATATTCCACACGAGGCTGGGGCGTGTGATCATGTTTTTGGGGACGGCGTGGAAAATCACCTGCGTCGGCTTATCAAGTGCGAGGATTTTGCCCGTTCCTTTCTGCCGCACCATGACGACGGGTGTGGCGGCGAGGAGGGTGCCGTGGGAGAGGGTGGGATTACGGCCGTTGGTGTAAAACTCCACCGGTTTGTCGATGCTGTTTTTGAGCATCGATTCAAGGGAAATGAGGTCGTAGATATAATTTTGAGAGAAAAGCTGTGTCGCAATACTGCTGAAGGTAGGAACCACGCTGGCTGTGATAACCGATCCGGCCACCCCCTCATACACCAGCCGCTGCGCTCCGGCAGTGACGTTGGCTTCACGGGTATCGTGGACGAAGGCGCGGTTGTCGTTGTAGATCGTGATCGCCAGATCGGAGGCAGTCTGAGGGACGACGGTATCGGCGATGAGCGCCGAGACGAGCAGGGGGAGGATGGCGATGTGTTTCATGAGAGTGCTCCATTTGGATTTGGTAGCAGTATAGCGTGTGGGGAGTAATGGAGGGTAAATGGCAGTATTTGTCAGCAGTTTTTATTGCGTCGGTCGTAGTCGTCGTGATCGCAGACGCTTAATCGATCGTATGTAGTCTTTGGATTGTATGATTTCCATCAGCTCGCTTTGGCTTGTGTCTGTTGCAACTCCCGAACCTCCTGAGTGGAGATGATATCGAGATTGTGGATCAGGGCATCATGAAGTTTGTCAGCGGTCGCGTACAGATCCATAAACAACCCTTCTT
>JALVQH010000009.1 GCA_027031505.1 Campylobacteraceae bacterium
ACGGTGCTTCTGACGATCGACAAGGAGAACAAACCGTTTCTCGTCCCCGGTGCGATCAACATCGTCGTCGCGGCCAACGCCGGGGGCGCCTGGAGCCCCTTTGGAGATATCACAACCCTGATGGTATGGGTGGACGGCAAGGGGGATTTCACCGAATTTCTCTTCCTCTTCCCGGCATCGATCCTCGGCTGGTGGGTCACCGCGTGGCTGTTGAGCCGTGTGGTGCCCGACGGGATGCCGCCGTTTCATGCCGATGAGCAGAAGGTGGAGATCGCCGAGGGGGGCAAGGTGATCATGGGGCTCTTCGCGCTGACCATCACGATGGCGGTGCTCTCGCACCAGCTCCTCCACCTGCCGGCGATGTGGGGGATGATGTTTGGTCTGGCGATCCTCAAACTCTACGTCTACCGGATTAACAAAAGCCCCACCCCCACCCGGGTCAATGTCTTCAAATGGATCGCCCACATCGAGAACGACACGCTCCTTTTCTTTTTCGGAATTCTTGCCGCAGTCGGGGGGCTCCACTTCCTCGGCTTCCTCGAATACTTCACCGCGCTGTATGACAAAGTGGGTCCCACCACGGCCAACATCGGCGTCGGTTTTCTCTCGGCGATCGTCGACAATGTCCCGGTGATGTCGGCCGTGCTGAAAGCCGATCCTGCCATGGGCGTCGGCCTCGACGAACGCGCCCAGTGGATGCTGGTCACACTGACAGCCGGAATCGGCGGATCACTCATCTCGTTTGGCTCCGCCGCCGGCGTCGGCGTCATGGGCAAAATGAAAGGAATATACACCTTCAGCTCCCACATCAAATACGCGTGGACGGTTCTGGCGGGATATATCGTCTCGCTGGTGGTGTGGTATGTGCAGTTTGAGGTGCTGGGGATCGGGTAGAATGAGGAGTCAGGAAGTAGGAAGTAGGAATTTTGGTATGCGTTGCTTCTCTCGTGCCATATCTCCTGATATGGCACGCATACACAATGTTGGGAGTAATCAGTGCATTCCCCATCAGGAGATGGGGAACGAGGAAAAGAATTTATACCTTATAGGATCAGGGGCTTTAGCCCCGTTAAAATGGCGCCATTTTATGGAGGTTCGTTATACGGGACTGAAGTCCCTGCTCCAATATTCTCGAGTTCTTTCACAGTCTCAGGAGATGGGGAACGAGGAGGAAATAGGAATGAGGACGAGGAAGAACGCGACTGAAGTCGCGTCCCCAATACACCCATAACCAATACACCAATATACGGTGCGCAATTGCGCACCCCCAACCTCTAACAAATTATTCAGTATAATCCCCCCATTATATATCTGTTACAATCCTCCCCAAAAGGTACTCCATGAAACATGTCCCCATCCTCGTCCTCGATTTTGGTTCCCAATATACCCAGCTGATCGCCCGCAAACTACGCGAAAGCGGTGTCTATACCGAAGTGGTTCCCTACCGGGAATCGCTTGAAGACATCCAGGCGCGTACCCCCAGAGGGATCATCCTCTCCGGCGGCCCGGCCTCTGTGTATGCCGAGGATGCGTACCATCCGGATGAAGGGATCTGGGATCTGGGATTGCCGATTCTCGGGATTTGCTATGGAATGCAGTTGATCACCCGGCATTTTGGCGGGGAGGTAGTCGCGGCGGATCACCACGAATATGGCCAAGCCAGACTTAAAATCGAGGCCGAGTCGGGACTCCTTAACGGTATTGCCGATGAGAGCATCGTCTGGATGAGCCACGGCGACCGTGCCGAGAAGATCCCCGAAGGATTCAAGGTAATCGGTACCAGCGAAAACTCCCCATATGCCGCCATCGCGGACGAAATACGCCGGGTCTATGCGATCCAGTTCCATGCCGAAGTCCATCACACGGAGCAGGGGACAGCGATGCTCAAAAACTTCGCCAAATACATCTGCGGGGTCGAGAGTACCTGGAACATGGGGAGCTTCGCCAAAGAGAAGATTGTCGAAATCCGGAAACAGGTCGGTGACCGCAAAGTGCTCTGTGGGGTCAGTGGCGGCGTGGACAGTTCGGTGGTCGCAGCCCTTCTCCACGAAGCCCTTCCCAGAGAGCAGCTCGTGTGTGTCTTCGTCGATCAGGGACTGCTGCGCAAAGATGAGGATAGGCAAGTGCAGGAGATGTTTGCGATGCTGGACATTCCCCTCATCACCGTTGATGCCCGCGACGAATTCCTCGAGGCGCTGGCCGGGGTGACCGACCCGGAGCGCAAGCGCAAGATCATCGGGGAGAAATTCATCGAAGTGTTCGACCGGGAAGCGAGCAAACATACCGACGTAAGTTTTCTGGCTCAAGGTACCCTCTACACCGATGTGATCGAATCGGTCAGTGTCAAAGGCCCCTCCAAGACGATCAAATCGCACCACAATGTCGGCGGTCTGCCGACGTGGATGACCTTCGAGCTGGTAGAACCGCTTCGGGAAATCTTCAAGGACGAAGTGCGCAAACTCGGTCTGGAGCTGGGGCTGCCCCGGCACATGATCGGGCGCCACCCTTTCCCCGGGCCGGGTCTG
>JALVQH010000010.1 GCA_027031505.1 Campylobacteraceae bacterium
CACGACAAGCGCTTCAAAGGGCTGGGCGGTGATGATGATCTCCTCTCCAGGCTTGGCATCGACCTCAACGGCGAGAAGATCAACATCGATCTGGGCAAGACCAGGGGCTTTTTCGGTGCGGTCGGTGGGATGCTTGCCTCCAAAGCCGAAAAACTTCAGAGCGACATCGCCGACGGCTCAATCGATCTGGGCGAAAAGGTTGGGGTCAAAGTGGACAAAGAACAGATCAACATCGACCTCGGCAAAACCAGAAGCTTTATCGATGATCTGGGAAAAAAGATCGCGGGGGTTGTTGACCAGATCGATGATGTGGTCAAGGATATCAGGAAGTAAGCTACTGGGGCTTGGGCTTCAGCCCAACCAATGTAAAGCATATATCTGGGACTGAAGTCCCAGCCCCATACAATGAAAATATGACAATTTGACACATTATTCTCCCCTTCCTCCAATTTTTGCTACAATACTCCCAAGACAAATACGAGGACACTCTCATGCCAGCCACCAACACCATCGCGTGCCCGAACTGCGGAACTGAGATCGATATCGATGCGATTTTTTACCATCAGGTAGAAGAGAAATTCAAGCAACAGCAGATCGAAGAGCGGCGCAAGCTTCACGCTGAGATTGATGCGGCACGAACGCAGTACAAAAACCATCTTGAGACCCTCAAGAAAAAAGAGGAAGCCCTCGCCGCTGAAAAAGAACAGATCGATGAAGCGGTACGCAAAGCGACCCGTGAGCAGCTGCGCAAAGACCGTGAACAGATGGCGCAGGAGCTCAAGCAGCAGCTTGCCGAGGAGCAGAGTGCCGCGATGGATGCCCTCCAGAAAGAGCTCGAGGAGAAATCGGGCAAACTCAAGGAGCTTCACGCCGCCACCGCCCGTATCGCCCGGCTCGAACGGGAAAAAGCCGAAGCCGAAGCCCGCGCAAAAGCCGAAGCGGAACTGGAACTCAACAAGCGGCTCGCCGAAGAGAAAGGCAAACTTCAGAAGGCGATCGATGATGAAACCGCCCTCAAGCTCAAAGAAAAAGACGAGCAGCTCGAGCAGCTCAAGCGCAGTCTTGAAGATGCTAAACGCAAAGCCGATCAGGGGAGCATGCAAATACAGGGCGAAGCGTTGGAGCTGGCGATCGAAGAGTGGCTCTCAACACAGTTTCCGTTTGACACCATCGAAGAGGTCAAGAAGGGAGCTTTTGGCGCCGATTGTATTCAAACGGTACATACCCGGGAGCTCCCCAACTGCGGGATCATTTGTTATGAGTCAAAAAATACAAAAGAGTGGAGTAAAAACTGGATTCCAAAATTCAAACAGGATATGATCAAGGCCCAGGCAGATATCGGTGTCCTGGTCAGTTCGGTTTATCCTCCCGGTATGAAACGGATGGGCTGGGTGGACGGTGTGTGGGTCTGCTCACTGGAGGAGTTCAAAGGTTCGGTCTCGCTTTTGCGTGAAAGTTTGATCCGTATTCACAAGACCGCCCTGCGCGAAGAGAACCGGGGCGACAAAATGGCGCTACTCTATTCGTACCTGACCGGCAACGAATTTGGAATGCAGATGCGCGCGATCGTGGACGGTTTCATGGCGATGCAGGCTGAACTGGACAGGGAGCGCCGCTCTCTCATGGCTGCCTGGAAACGACGCCAGAAGCTCATCGATGGTGTCCTGGCCAACACTACGGAGATGTACGGAGCTCTCCAGGGCATCGCCGGAGCCGGAGCGCTGGGACATATTGAGGCGCTGGAATTGCCGGAGAGCTAATCGGGATACATCTATATTGTATTTTTGACTTTTTTTCGCTACACTTGCAGAGTAACATACTCTTGAAAAGCCAAACCTGTTGTGAAGCAGGGACGGAAAGCCACGGGACTTTCTCATGCAAAGTCAGCCGGGTTGCCAACGGTAGAGTTATCTGCTTCTGCGCTGCTCTTACTGCAACTTTTCAATGTGTATACCATTGGTGTCGGCAAGCGTGTATTCAGTTTTCCAATATATAGAGTAATTGGTGATCAATTTATTAAGAATGGAGAAAAAAATGATTCCTTTCAATAAAAAAGCAGCCCTGGCTTTCTCAGCAGCGATACTGATGGCCGGTTGCAGCATAGCAGAGCAAAATGGCTGGGGTGATATCCCATCACATCATAACGGCGGCTCAGGCCAAAACGGCACAGGAGGAGATAGCGTATCGCACAATAACGGCGGGGGCGGTACTACATCATATGAGGATGACAGCGTATCCTGCAACCTGCCCAGAATAACAGACGATACCGGTTTTGTCGATTCTTATCCGGTAGATATGAAATGGCAGGGAGACTCTGCAACGGTGAAGGATATCGAAAATGCTTTCAACAGAGCCCGCGCCAAAGACAGCACAATTTCGCAGAAACTGATCCTTCCCTCTCAGGAGGAGTGGGATACGATGAGCATGCAGGAGAGAGGACTTTATATCCTTAACAATGAGAGGTACTACCGAGGGCTGAAGCCCTTCGAAGGGATCAGTGAACGGGTGGCGGATGTGGCCAAAAAATATGCGGAACTCCTCTATGCCAAGGGTGCTTTCGGGCACACGGAAGATGGAACTCCCTGGGATCGCCTCAACCGGGATTCGGACATCGCCAGCAAACACGACTTCTTCAAATACGGGGAAAACCTCTATGTCCGTGCGCGCAGCAGCGGTTATACGAAAAATCCGGTCGCCTATGCGATCTACAATTTTATCTACAATGACAATGCGTCCACGAACGGCAGCTATGGGCACAGAAAATTCTGTCTGGCAAAGGGGCTGAAAGACAACAGTGGAGAAGACGGTGCAGAAGGGTTGATAGGTTTTGGAACAGAGAAGGGTCGTGACTATGCCAAATTTCCAAACATGTACAGCACATTGGTGGTCATGAATGGTTTTGATCCCTCTTCCGAATGGGATCACTCTACAACGATCAAGGTGCCTTTCTGTACGGCCAAAGGTTCGGACAACGATGCAGGCGGTGATGCACATAATGGTACCGACAATACAAACACAGATACCGACACAAATAGCGGTCAGGGGACAAGAGCCGGTCGATTCGTTGTCAGTACAAATGCCGAAACGGTACTGGATACAAAGACATCACTGATGTGGCAAAATATTCATCAGGGTTTCGGGACAAGGGACAAGGCGATTGCACGGTGCAACGATTTGACTCTTGCCGGCTACAACGACTGGAGACTTCCAGACAATGAAGAATCCGGGGTCTTCCAGCGCGAGGCGACCAAAGCAGATGTGGCACTTCGTCATATCAATTCCCATTGTACGGCAGAAGTGACCTCAGACGGCTACATTCGTACCGCGCTCGGTGCCAAAAAATATGGCAAAAATCCGGGCGATCCTATTAATTTCGGAGGTGGAGCGCATATCCGGTGCGTGCGTGAAAATTGATCTCTAATTGGTCACGATCACCGTGGTGTTTTCGGTACCGTATTTGCGGATGAGATTGTAAATGCGGCGGGCGCTGACAGGGTGGGTGCGGACACAGCCGTGGGAGGCTGGACGGCCAAGGCTCCAGATATCCTCTGTTCCATGAATAGCGGTTCCGCCGTTAAAAAAGACTGACCAGGGCATGGGAGAATTATAGTATTTGCGAGAGTAATGCATGGTCTCAAGCAGATAAGGATGAAACACTCCGTTTTGGGTGGGGTGTTCTGCCTTGCCGGTAGAAGATTTAAATGTGTAGAGTTGTTTCATGTCTTTGTAGACATAGATGCGCTGTACCGATTTGTTTACGACAATTTTAAGATGAACTTTGGTGGGGGAGAGCAATGTTTTGGATTTGAGAAACAGTTTGCTGTAATCCTGCGGGAGCGGACCGTCGATCGCTTTGGCCTCGAGATATGGTTTGTTGGTGAGGATATGCCGGGTATAAACATGGGGATCGAAACCGCCTGAGACTGCCGGAGAATTATGAACCGGACCGAGGTATTCATGCTTCATACGTCCGTAGCTGGCAAGGGAGCGCCTGGAGGCAACCCAGCGGACGGGAAGCTTGATGTAGCGTTTTTTCGATTTGGCGGAGAAATGGGTGCGGCCGTTAAGAACCGCCATTGGGTCAAGATGGCTATTGGCAGAGAGCAAACCGCTCCCGAGAAAAATCAGCAGAAAAATTTCTGCCGTCGTATGTTGACGCGTATTCATGATCCATTTCCCCTGATCAAGGTGATAGAGAATTATACCCGAAAAAGTTTGATTGATTCAGACCATCTTGCGAGGAATCTCGAAGAGACTCCCGAATTGCATAGTGCCAGCGTACAAGAAAGGATTCGCGTGATATTTCGCGGGCACCGAGGGCAAATTTGTACGGCATCCATGGTTGCCCGAGGTTCCAGAAAGCAAAGCCGTGTCGCTCGAGCCAATGCCCAAGAAGAACCAATTGAGTGGTGCCGTGATGCCGATGCCGGGGATCCCGGGAGGCAAACCCGCTCAAGCTGGTATAGGTACGCCCCAGAATATAGCCAATCTCTCCGGCGGTTACGACCCCCCGGGATCGCAGCAGAACGGAGACGATATGGAGACGACTGTCGGGCAGGGCATTGACAGCTTCAAGGGTCGCTTCGTAGCGGGGAGTCAGCCAGGGGTGGGTATGCTGAGTCCGGATGCGTTCAGCTGCGGTGTGCAGACTCAAACCCACATTGAGAGTGAGAGGGGTTTTTTTCAGAATCCTGCGTACATTTCTGCTGACGTGGAGATCAGGAAAATCAAGAATGGCATAGCTGCGCTGGAGTTCGGGAAGCAGAAGCTCTTCACCACGATGTTTTTCGGTAATGGCTATGAATCCGGCTTGCGCCTGTGCCGCGTAAAATTCGGGAGAAAAGTCTTCACTCCAGTAATAATCTTTCTGAAGATCCCGGTAGAGTGATTGGCGCAGGATAGGATTGTTCAGCATCTCGAGGGTCAGATGCGGAAGGATATGAACCGCCGGTTTCATAAACAAAAAGAGACTCCCCGGTGATTCGGGGAAGGGTCAGCCGAGGATGGGAAGAAATTCGAAACGGCCGAATTTTTGAGCCAGCGCTGCGGCATTGGCGCCCATGGTGTTGGTGATGGTTTTGTCGGCACCAAGCTCGACGAGAATTTTTCCGAATTCCAGCTGACCATCGACGACCGCTTCGATGAGGGGGGAGTAGTTGATATTGTCGACGGCGTTGATATCGGCATCGTGGTCAATGAGGAATTTGAATGCCTCCATGTTGTTGTAGCGGATAGTATTGTGGAGCAGTGGAGAGCCAAAATCACCGCTCTCGCGGGCATTGACATCATAACCCTGTTCGATCATTTTTTTGAACGACTCCGTATCTTTTCGGATAAAGTAGACAGCAATCTTGTGAAGATCGATATCGTCATGGATCAGATTGGCTTTTTCGAGTGCCTCGTGTTGTTCAGCAAGGATGGGGTATTGTTTGGCTGCTTCTTCAAAAGTCATATGGTCTCCTGTATGGTGTAGATTGTTTGTGGTGGGATTATACTGAAAAAAGGTAAAAATCCGGTAAGATTACAGGGAAGGTTTGTCGAGAAAAAGAGATTGACTATTGCATACCGAACCGGAGAACACATGCGCAGGAATTTTATGATCGCAGTTACGGCTGCAGCGCTTCTGTCATGGGGTGTCATCGAATACTCTATCGATGCGGCTCCCCGGAATGTCCGGATCATTCAGCCGGTACCGATGGCAGACCTGAAGCATGAGCGTACAGAAGCATTTGCCCGGCTCAATGCTATCCGTTCGTCGATGGGGATGCCGACGCTGTCGGAGAACAGTACGCTTCAGCGTGCGGCTCAGGCTCATGCGGAGTATCTGGTTCGCAACCGTCTCTCAACCCACAAAGAACAGGCAGGCAGGGAAGGATTTACCGGAATATTCCCGGTGGATCGGGCGCTCAGAGTCGGCTATCCGGCTCGATTTGTCGGGGAAAACCTCTCGACTAAAAGTCCAGATGCCCGGGATGCAGTTGCCGGACTTTTTTCGGCCATTTACCACCGTTTCGGTTTCCTTGATCCAGCCTTTGACGAGGTAGGTATCGGGATTGCTCAGGATGTGCACGATCCCCGAAACAGCGCATTTGTTTTTGAGATGGGCAACAGCGAATTGGCTCAGGTATGTACCGAAAAAAGCTTTCGAGGTGCGGGTCGGTATGTATATGGCGTATGTGCCGATACCCACCACCGTATCGATGCGCGTATCTATCAGCGTGCCCGAAACCAGATCAAAGAGCGCAGTCCCGGAATCCTCATCTATCCGTTTGATGGTCAGCAGGAGGTCTCACCGGTTTTTTATCAGGAGTCACCCGATCCGCTTCCCGATTATGATGTCAGCGGTTTTCCGGTAAGTGTGGAGTTTAACGATCGCTATTTTCGCAAAGTGACACTGGAAGATTTCCGGCTCTATGAGGTGGGGGGCAGGGAGGTTGCATCGGTACGTATTTTGGACAAATCAACCGACCCCAATCACAAACTGACATGGCGCCAGTTTGCTCTGCTGCCGCTGACGCGGCTCAAATACGGCACGACGTATCGTGCCGAAATACGTTATCGCCATCGGAACAAATCCAGGCGGCTCAGCTGGACGTTTACGACCATCCGCCCCAAAGAGCCCCTCAAAATCATTCGAAAAAACGAGATGAGTTTGACTCTCAAAAGCGGTCGGGGATATTGGCTCTATTTTGAGCCCGAAACTCCGCATGATGTCCTGCACGCGATGCGCTATCCGGGTGATCTTTTTGTCCGCTTTCTCGACCGCAACACACTGCGAATCGTCCTCGATCCCGGGCGGTCTGATGCGTTTGATATCCATGGAAGCGGACGAAGGCTGCACATTACGGTTGAATAACGCTACACTTCGCCAAGTTCTTTTTCCATCCACTCCTGCATCATGCTCAGCTGCATGCCGATCAGGTCGATGTCGTAGCGTCTGGCGTGAGGGGAGGGGAGCCAGGGGGCGATGAAATTGTCTTTGCGCGATGTGTTGACGGATTCGACGAGATATTCAGCATATTCACGTACCGTCGTAAAGATTTTTTTTTCATCTTTTTCATCGTTGGTGACATGGATTTCAAACCCCTCAGGTTCGACGGAGAAGATTTCAGCTGAGACCGTCAGGAGCGTTCCGTCGGTCTCTTCGTCATAGGTTTCAGGATCGATCACAGTATCTTCCTCACTCAAATATTTCCCGGAAGTATAACCGATATTGGTTAATCACTAGCATACCCGGGGTTCCGGGGTATGCTTTGATAGGTATTTATTTGATCCCTGAAAACATAAAGCTGTTGATGAATTGTTTCTGGAATGCGAAAAACGCTATCATCAGCGGCAACATCACCAGCATGGTACCTGCTGCGATCAATCCCCAGTCGGCTGCCCCTTCGGCAGAACGGGTAAAGCTGGCAAGGCCAATCGTCAATGTTTGCTTTTCGGGGCTGTCGATGACCATCAGAGGCCACAAAAATTCGTTCCAGTGTGCTACGATACTTACAATAGTGAAAGCAACCAGCGCTGGTCTGGCCAGCGGGAGCAGGACATACCGCAGTACCTGAAACCAGTTGCATCCGTCGATGACCGCAGCATCCTCGAAATCCTTGGGGATGGACTTGAACGTCTGTCTCAGCAGAAAGACACCAAATGCCGATGCAAAATAGGGTGCCATCACGGCAACGAGTGTATCCCCCATGCCGAGGGAGACAATCGTTTTGAGGTTGGGCACGA
>JALVQH010000011.1 GCA_027031505.1 Campylobacteraceae bacterium
TGTGCGTTCAAGGTCGAGAACAACAAGTTCGTTAGAAAGACATGTAATATCGACGGGATGGGCGATTTGTAAAGATAGAGCATAAACAAATGAGTGCCATCAAAACAGAGTACCTACCCAACTACACCTACGAGGACTACAAACAGTGGGAAGGCAGATGGGAGCTGATAAGGGGTATCCCGTATGCCATGGCTCCTGCCCCCATGATCCGGCATCAACATATCAGCAACAAAATCGCATGGCAGCTACAAGAGTCGGTACAGGATTGCTCCCCGTGCAAAGCCCTTTTGCCCATAGACTGGAAGATTGACGAAACGACAATTGTTCAGCCAGACAATCTCGTTATTTGTCACCAGCCCCCAAACGAAGCCTTTATCACCAGGGCTCCGGTACTCATATTCGAAATCCTCTCAAAATCGACAGCGCTGAAAGATCGCAACCTCAAATATGAACTTTACGAAAAAGAGGGGGTAAAATACTACATTATGGTGGATCCCAATGATAATATTGCCAAAGTCTACCGTCTGAAAGATGGCAAATATATCAAAGAGATTGATGCCGCAGATGAACAAGTGACGTTTCGGCTGGAAGCATGCGAAATCGCATTTGACTTTTCGAGATTATGGTAAATTTATGCCTACATCAAATCATCACGGATATGAGCTTGATATCTGAGTGATGAATCTGTTTGCGACATCGGATTTTGGTGAATGAGCTGATACAAAATATCCACGCACTATGCTATAATGTATTTGTCGAGAGAGGAGAGGATGATGTCAACTTGATCAAGCGGTGCGATACATGAACTACTACGCAATCACCCTCCTGCGCTCCTCCGCACCGGTACTCACCTACACCTCGACCGAACCGCTCGAGAGAGGCGCCGTGGTGTCGGTACCTCTGAAAAGTACGGTCAAAGAGGGGGTGGTGCTCTCCGAAGTGGAGCTGCCCGATTTCGCGACGGAGGAGGTGGTCTCCGTCGGTGACAAGCGGTACAGTAGTGAGCAGATGGCGATCGCGAAGTTTATCTCCGAGTATTATTTCTCTTCGTTTTCGGAAGCAATCTCGTTGTTCATTCCGTTTCGGAATGAACAAATGAGGAATGAGGAATCAGGAGTGAGGAGTGATGGTTTGCATCGCTCCGCGATGCCTGTATTGGAAAAACCTACCCGCTACCCGCTACCCGCTACCCTCTCCAAACCTCCTGCACTATCAGAGATCCAACAAACCGCATACGACCGGCTCCTGCACAAAGACAAAGCGCTCCTTTTTGGCGTGACGGGTTCAGGCAAGACGGAAATATTTATTTCGCTCATGTTCAAAATGCTGGAGGAGGGAAAAACCTCCATTTTCCTGATGCCTGAGATTTCGCTGACGCCGCAGATGGAGAAACGGCTGCGGGTCTATTTCGGGGATGCAGTGGCGATGTGGCACTCCAAAATCACCCGGAAGAAAAAAGAGCAGATCCTCTCAGGGATCGAAAACGGATCGATCCGGATCATCGCCGGAGCGCGGTCGGCGCTGTTTGTGCCGCTGCGGGATCCGGGGCTCATCATCGTCGATGAGGAGCATGACGACAGTTACAAGGCGATGACCCGTCCGCGCTATCATGCCAGAGACGTAGCGCTGCTGATGGGGCAGAAACTTGGAGCCAGAGTCGTGCTGGCCTCGGCGACCCCCTCGGTCGGGAGCTATCACAAGATGGATGTGGTTATACTGAAACGCCCCTATATCGAAACAAAAAAGCATTACCGGTTTGTCTCCGGAGAGGGGTTGACACCCGTTATCACCGCAGCCGTCGAAGCCAACTTCAAGGCAGGAAATCAGTCGCTGGTATTTCTGCCGACCCGGGGCAATTTCAAATACCTCTACTGCCCCGGCTGCGGGACGACACACCGGTGCCCCTTCTGCTCGGTGGGGATGGCGCTCCACCGCAGAGGACGTCACCTGAAGTGCCACTACTGCAACTACACCGAGCCGATCCGCGAAAGCTGCCTCGTGTGCGGATATGCGCCGCTGAGCAGCGAGCGGATGGGGACGGTCGAGGCGATCGAGCAGCTCGAGGAGGCGATCCCCGGGATCCGGATCGAGCAGTTCGACAAAGACAGCATCACCACCGCCTCCAAGCTGGCAAAAGCGTTGAAACGGTTCGAGTCGGGGGAGAGCCAGGTGTTGCTGGGCACCCAGATGCTCTCCAAAGGGCACGACTATGCCGACATCACCCTGAGCGTCATCCTCGGGCTGGACTATATCAGCGGGCTGGCCGATTATCGGGCGCGGGAGCGGGCGATGAGTCTGCTCTTTCAGATCGCCGGGCGGAGCGGACGTGCCAGAGAAGCGGAGGTGATCATCCAGACGGGCGACCCTGAGTTTTACCGGCCGTACCTCGGGGATTATGAGCGGTTTCTGACCGAGGAGCTTGCCTTTCGAAAAACAGCCGGGTACCCCCCCTTCGCCTCGCTCGCCCGTATCCCCATCGCCCACAAAGAGGAGGCAAAAGCGGCCAAACTCA
>JALVQH010000012.1 GCA_027031505.1 Campylobacteraceae bacterium
ATCATGGAAATGGACATCAATGCCCAGATACTCCCCTACCCGCCTGGCTTTGGCGTAGTTGGCGGTATGGTGAGCATCGTTGTCGTGAAGCTTCATGTAGACCCCTGCCACATCATACCCCTGCTGCCGAAGCAGGATCGCCGCAACCGTGGAGTCTACTCCGCCGCTCATGCCGACCAGAACGCGCTCAGTCATCCAGAATCTCCGTAACACGGACGACAGGTTCGCCGTCGTAATCAACCAGCTCACCGAGAGCTACAGGATGCCGGTCAGCCAGAAGAAGCAGATGACGTGAAAGGGGGTCGGGATATTCAAGAATGTCTCCGGACTCAAAATCGGTGTCGGCAAGGCGGCGCAGACGCGCTTCAAGCAAATACTTTTTTCCCGAAACATTTACAGGAAAAGGTTCCGGTCTGGTCGAGACAATATGGATCGCTTCGATCCCACCGATTTGTCCCAACCTGGCGCGGGCAATGATCCGATTGCCGCAGACAATACGCAAATGCAGCGGATCGAGACCATCGATCAGGACACCGGGTGCAAGCTTTTTGAGACGTTTGGAGGCAATCGAGGCCGGTTTCAGGGTCACAAAAACTGCAGCCGGATCATCCGATGCAAGCATCTCTTTCCGAAGAACATCGGCTTGCCGGTCAAACATGAAGCTCCTCCACAAAGCGGAGAAGTATTTGTTCTTTGTCAGCAATTTCAAGATCATCAGGGACACGCTGTCCACTGCTGACATAACTGACCGGCAGTCCTTTCTCCAGTACAAATCCCAACACCTCTCCAATCCGTCTGGTTTCATCAAGTTTGGTCAATACAACACTGCCGATATCAAGAAACGAAAAATGATCATAAATGGCCACAATGTCATCGTATTTGGCTGTAGCCGAAATCACGAGGGCTGCCTCAATTGTATGCGCCGGAAGGCTGCGAAGAAATTCCGCTGTCTGGGCAAGTCGTCCGATATCATAGGGAGAAACCCCTGCCGTGTCGATGAGTACTGTATCATGATTGCGCACCTGTTCCAAAGCATCCTTGAATCCCTCGACAGTATCAACTTTGATGTGGGTTATTCCCAGTATCGCAGCATAATGCTCCATCTGCTCATAGGCACCGACCCGAAAAGTATCAAGATTGAGGATGGCAACCGATCGGGGATGAGCAGGATCGAGGGCGAAGCGGGCAGCCAATTTGGCCAGAGTGGTGGTTTTGCCCACTCCGGTGGGACCAACCAGCATAAGGGAGATCGGCGATGAATCCGCTTCCGGCTTAACCTTCAGCTTATCATCCATCTCCTCCAGCACGTACGAGACGAGGAGTGATTTGTCCTCAACGACACTCTCTCCGGCCAGCGGATCGATCAGGCGGTCAAGCCACGCTTCGTTGATCCCTTTTTTGCGCATCAACGTTTTGACTTCAGCGACGATCTCCTTGCCCCGGCTGGGCTGGATGGCCGACTTCATCCGCTCCATCTGATCACGCAGCTGATAAATTTCACCGATGAGCTCCTCCTCTTCATCGATCCCGATGCTTGCGAGATAATCTTCTTCAGGAACTGCAACAACAATCCTGGCACGCAGTTTCCCTTTTTGGGTGCGGGTCTGCGTTGCCCGCAGAAGTGTGAGCTGACTGAATGCGCCATACTTTTCCCGTGCGAGCTCAAAAGCTTCACGGGGGGTGGGGGCTGTGAAAGTCTCTTCTACCATGATGGCATTCCTTTTAAAAGTATCAAAGGTATCACGACGGAGTCCCGCTCACACCAGTGAGGATGCGGCAGACGCAGCCGGGGTGACTCGATCCGGCAGTGGTCATAAAAAATCAAATCAAGATCAAGCGTTCGGGGAGCATTGGGAAAACTACGCTTCCGCCCGAACCGCTTCTCGACATACAACAGATAGCGCAGCAACGCATGCGGATCAAGTGCCGTACGCAGATGCACCACCGCATTGTCGAAATCAGGCTGATCAGCAAACCCAAACGGCGGATTGTGCAGGATCGGACTGGTCTCCACGATCCGCACCACGCATGATCGCTGCCAATACCGATAGAGCCGCTCAAACCGCGCCGGCACATCCCCGATGTTGCCTCCGATACCGACAAGCGCATCGTGGGTGCCCGGCGTTTTGGGGACATACGTCCGGGAGGGGAAATGGCGGGTGGTGTGCCAGGACAGTGCCATGTCGTCTCCTTAGTTTGGCGTGTTACGCGTTATGCGTTACGCAGGCTATTTGTGTTCTGATTCCATATCTCCTGAGACTGTGAAAGAACTCACACCTTATAGGAGCAGGGGCTTTAGCCCCGTTAAAATGGCGCCATTTTATGGAAGTTCGTTATACGGGACTGAAGTCCCTGCTCCAATATTCTCGAGTTCTTTCGCAGTCTCTCCTGATATGGAACCCACATTGTACGTTCAGCGTAAGATGCATGCGTTCCCCATCGGGAGATGGGGAACGAGCAGAGTCCCAGCCTCTTTCTCAGATAAAGGCGTTGCACAGCAACG
>JALVQH010000013.1 GCA_027031505.1 Campylobacteraceae bacterium
GTAGATACAATTGTAGTGCAAATGAATGATTTTGTCAAGAGGGTTTCAGCTTGAATATCATATAATGAGAAAACATATATGAAAAGGACAAATATGCAAACGATTTCGATCTCGGAGCTTCAGCGCAATCTTCACAAAATCGACCATCTTGATATTGCTGAGATTGTCGATAAGAAGCGCAATCAGGTCAAGGGGTATTTTCTGGACAAGAAGTATGTGAGTGTGATCCACGAGATTATGGACGCTGAGGAGGATCGGAGACAAAAGCGGCTTGAGGAGTTCCGGCAACTCACCCGAAACCGACCGACGATCACGATAGACAAGGACATCGACATCTGCAAGCTGGATGAGGATATGAACGATGCGCTTCTTTGATACGAATGTGCTGGTTTATTACTCGGTCATGCAGGATGAGGGCAAGCAGAAGATTGCCGAGGAGTTGATCGAGGAGGCGATCGTGGATGAGGTGTTTTTCCTCTCACCGCTGGTGTTCAGCGAGTATGTCTTTTCCCTCGCCAAACTGGGCGCACTCCCCGAGAGTCAACCTCTCATCGAGTATTTCAAACAGTACGTCCAGGAGATACCGTTCGCTTCCACTGCTATCGAGGCATACGATCTGTGCCATGAGATCGATTCGTGCAAAAGTATCAACGATGTGATCCATCTGAAAGTGGCGGAGAGGTTTTGCAGTGAGTTGGTGACATTTGATCGGGATTTTTGGAAGTTGCGGGAGTATGCGGGGGTTGAGGTGGAGGTATTGTCATAACGCCTGTTTTTCTCTCGTTCCACATTTCCCGATGTGGAACGCATACCAAAC
Source organism: Campylobacteraceae bacterium (assembly GCA_027031505.1). GTDB lineage: Bacteria > Campylobacterota > Campylobacteria > Campylobacterales > Sulfurovaceae > S017-3. Next base: position 818 of record JALVQH010000013.1, read on the forward strand.
TATGGACGATCAGAGAACTATATCGTAGTGGCACATTCATCAGTGTTGTGCTCCACATCGGGAGATGTGGAGCAAGAGGGTAGCCCGACATGTCCCCAAAGAGTGTATTTTTGGAGGTGTCCTGGTATTTTGCATACGACGAGCCAAGGTTTTCACAGCCGCTTCAGCTCTTCAATTCTCTCAAAATGTTTTGTATTGTTCGTAAACAATACCGCGTCATTGGCGATAGCAATACTGGCGATCATCAGATCCATATCGGCGATGATCCTGCCTTGTTTTTTGAGTTTGGCTTTGAGTCGGGCAAATATCTCACTGGATTGTTTATCAAATGGCAATACTTCAAAATGTTCCAGAAAAGGCAATATCTTTTCTCTGTTTTGACTGATTTTATTTGAATTGTATATTCCATACAGTAGCTCAGTATAGTTTATGATCGTAATGCACAGATCCTCTTTTGGCAACGAGATGATCGTCTCGATCGTCTCTTTTTTGCCTTGTAAAAAATAGATCAAAATATCACTGTCGAGGATATATTTCCGGCTCATAGGTTTAACTCAAAATCTTTATGGTTCTTATCATGTTTCACGGCATCGAGCCATTGTTCTGCTTCGCCCTCTTTCAAGATGCCTGCATACTGCAATAGATCACTCTGTTCTTTGAGTCTGGTTTTTGAAAAAAGCTTCAGCGCTTTTTCGATGACTTCTGTTTTGGTGGTGTTTAACTCATGCGCCAATTGGTTCAGTGTGAGAATCATGCTCTCATCGAGTCTTAGATTTACGGCTCTTTTCATGGTAAGCTGCCTCCATGTTTTTATTTACGAATTATAACAAAATATAGACAAAATGTAAAGATACTTAATTGCTATACCGATAAGCTGGTGACGTTTGATTGGGATTTTGGGAAGTTGCGGGAGTATGCGGGGGTTGAGGTGGAGGTTTTGTTATAACGCCAACCTCAGAGGCGCAAAAGGTGAGACCTTTTTTTGCGTCTTTTCTCCTGCAAAAAACGGGTTGACCTTTTACGTCCTTTGCAGGTTTTTGTTAGATTTGTAGTTTGCTATTATTTACGACTCAGTAGATTTACTGTGATTTTTCCAGCAATTTGCAATAATACGCAATACGATTGAAAGAGTAACTTCTAAAAAATGCCCTGCAATGTATAAAATGATAAGCATTGGTGGTACGCAGATTATATAAGCTCCAAACCAAGAAATCCCTGTTAAAAAACGCGCAAGCCCAATTTCATCGAATAAGCTTAATTGCATTGCAATAGGTATTTGAAGTAAAACAAATGAACCCTTCGGGTCGCCAGTACGAAATGACCAAAAAATGAAACCTACACTGATTAAAATGTACAAAAAAGCAAACGAAAGACCAGTAGTTCGTAATCTTTCAAATTTCATTTACCTTACCCACAATGAAGATTAAGTATATTCAACAGTCTTACCGAAATTGACCGCAACATTTAATTAAAATCTATTTATTCTCAAGGAACATTATAGCACTTATTGCTCGCAATAGCAATATCAGCAGAACAAAAATGACAAATGCTCAAAGCAACTACGACGCGATCGAGTGCCCCCGGTCGACGAGTTGCCCGATGAGGTATCGGTGTAGGACGCTTTTGATGAACGTCTGGTATTTGAGTCCTTCGGCTTCAGCGCGGGCTT
>JALVQH010000014.1 GCA_027031505.1 Campylobacteraceae bacterium
GTGGTTGAGCGGGACGGGGGCAAAGTGTGGATCATGGAGAAAGAGAAGATTCTCGATACGTTCCAACTGCGCAATGTTCACGGCGGGATCAAGTACCGTTTCCCGGATGCCGATTCGATCTTCATCCCCACACGCGATGGGTACGTAGTCAAATATTCGCTCAAAAACGGACGGGTCGAGGAGAAAGTGCGTGCGTGTATCAATCTGCGCAACGTCTCCCTCAGCCGGGACGGCAACCATGCATTTGTCACCTGTCTGCTGCCGCAGCAGCTGGCGGTGTTTGATACCAATGATATGCATCTGGAGCGGCTGGAGAAGCTTGAAGGGAAAGTGAGTGCCCTCTATGAGCTCTATACCCGTGATGAAGCGATTTTCACCTACCGCAACAAGCCGCTGGTGGGCTTTGTGGATACCCAGACGCTCAAAATGCACTTCAAGAAAATCGACGAGCCGATCGAAGACTTTTTTATCGATCCGTTTGACCGCTACCTGATCGCGACCGCCCGCCGGGGAAAAGTGCTGAGAGTGTACGACATCGCGACCCTCAAAAAAGTGTACGAACACCCTATGAAAGGGATGCCGCACCTCTTCAGCGCTACCTACTTTTATAAAGAGGGGTATTTCTATTTCGCGACGCCGCACCTGCGCAGCAGCTACATCACGATCTGGCGGATGTACGACTGGGATTTTGTCAAAAAGATCGACATCGGCGGGGATGGATTCTTCGCCAAAACCCATCCGGCGACTCCGTATCTCTGGGTGGACAACGGTACGGACGAATTGGTGCTTGTGAACAAGAAAGATTACTCCATCAAAAAGCTTACGCCGGTTCCAGGCAAGCAGTACATCCATGCCGAATTCAGCGGGGACGGGAAATACACCTACCTGAGCATCTACGAGCACAACGGATCGATTGAAGTATGGGATACCAGAAGCTTAAAAAAAATCACCTCCTATCCGGCGGATATTCCGGTCGGCAAATACAACTTCATCTGCAAAAACCGGCGCTTTTACCCGCGTCTGTTCGGCCAGGAGATCGCCCGGGAGCACTTCCCGGGACAAAACGCCGATCAGGTGTTCAAAGCGTTGCTGAAAACGAAAGGAAAATTCAGCGAGTACGAAGTCAAAGCGTTGATGGCGTGGATCAAGCGATACAGTAAAAACCGTTAAACAAAACCCACTATAATTCCACCTGAAACAGATCATCCAAAAGGAAGTGACCATGAAACGCTTTTCCCGTGTTCTCCTTCCACTTGTTCTCCTGATTTATATCGCTGTCGAGACTTACGCCAAGCTCCACCACACTTCAATCTGTGGTTCTACCGGCTGCAAACTTGCCGGACAGCTGCTCAACTTTCCCAGTATCTACCTCAACTTCATGGGACTGGCTGCTGTAGCTGCCATTCTGATCCTCGGCTTCCTCTCTCTTAAGCACCCGGGGTGGGAAAAACTCTTTTTTGTCGGGCTGTATGCGGCCATTGGATTTGAGACGATCATGTTCGCATATCAGTTTCTTGTCAATCCTGAGCCATGCGTCTTCTGTGGCGGAGTATACGGCGGGCTGCTGCTGATTGCTCTGGTATCCCGTCCAATGTATCTGCTCTATGCGCTCCCGGCCATTGCTTCCCTCTGGGTAGCCCTTGCGACGCTTGCTATCCCCAAAAATACAGCGCTTATCACTGAGAACGGCACCTACCTCATCCACTCCGAAACCTGCCCCCACTGCAAGAAGGTCAAAGCCTGGTTCGCCGACCACAACATCACCTGGCATCCCATCGATGTCCACACGGCCAATGCCCGATCGCTGCTGAAAAATCTCGGCATCGACCAAATCCCTGTCCTTATCCTGCATGACAAAGAGGCGAACCGCATCCTTGTCGGAGACAAACCGATCATCGCCCACTTTGCCCACATGGATCCTGAGTCCGCCGATACCCCCCGGCTCGAAGCATCCTCTGTTTCCATAAAAGCCGAAACCAAAGAGGGGTGCTCCCTCGAAAATCAACTCGACGGAGCTCCAACGGAGCAAGGGTGCGAACAAAAGAGTGCCGTGCCGCTGAGATGATGGTGTTGCAGCACACACTCACCCTGCCCCCCTTTGAGCGAGGCGTTCATCTCATCACCGGTCACATCACCCCGTACATTCGTGACATCGAAACCGGGACGGCACACCTCTTTCTCCAGCACAGCTCCGCTTCGCTGGCACTGAATGAGAACTACGATCCTGATGTGCGCGCAGACACCGAACATTTTCTTCGCCACCTCATCCCGGATGGGTGGGAAGGGTTTGAACACACACTCGAAGGGCTGGACGATATGCCCGCCCACCTGAAAAACATCCTCATTGGTTCCAGTCTCACCCTCCCCGTCACCGACGGACGGCTCAATCTCGGAACATGGCAGGGGATTTACCTTCTTGAACATCGGCAGCACGGAGGAGGGAGGCGTATCGTTATCACAGTGACGGGAGAATAGT
>JALVQH010000015.1 GCA_027031505.1 Campylobacteraceae bacterium
TAGGCATAGCTGCCAAACAAGATGATTTTCTCAGGATTGAGCGGTTTGAGTCGCTCCACGATCTGAGGTTTCAATGCTTCGATATCGATCATCTTATCTCTCTCCATCTGCTTGTCACTTCACCTATTATATCTTAAATTGCATTCTATACCACTCATAAACCCGTCGTATCCTCTCTTCAAGCTTCACTCTATGCCTCCATCCAGGCGTATGCAATTTCAAATCACACCCCGTAAAGTTTGCGAAACACCATCATCCCCAGCATCGTTGCAATCACACACATCACGGCATTGAGTGAGACGTTGCCGAAGGCTTTGAGATAGAGACCGTTTTGGAGCATCAAGACCGTCTCAAGCGAGAAAGTGGAAAAGGTAGTCAACGCCCCGAGAAAACCGGTCATGAGCAGTGCTTTCTGGTTGGGAGCGATGGTTTGCTCGAAGTAGAAAAAGAGGAATCCGATGATGAAACTCCCCAGAACGTTGACAGTGAGTGTTCCGCAGGGGAATGCGCTGCCAGTCAGTTTCTGAACACCGGTGGAGAGCAAAAATCGGCTGATGGCACCCAAAAAACCTCCGGTACCGACTGCAAGAAGCAACAAGTGGCTCATGCATCCTCTCCGTTGAACTTGTTGTGCTTGTAGGTAATCACTTCTGCGTCATGCAGGGTCACAAGTCCCTCGGTGATCGCACTGTCACAGCGGCTCAAAAAAGCACGCAGCTTCCCTTCTTCGTCGATCATCTCGATCACCAGAGGCAATTTCTGAGACAATGACCAGATCTCAAATGTATGAAGTTCGGAATGGGCACCCATACCGGCAACGCCCTTGAAAACCGTCGCTCCGGCTATCCCTTCGGATTTGGCCTCGTGAATGAGATGCTGCCACAGCGGCTTGCCTTTGAATGTGTCCTCATTGTCAAGATACATCCGCATCACTTTTTTCTTGCCAAGGTACTGCTTCATCATCTACTCCTCAAAGATGATCAGATCGTACAGGCTGCGCTTGACAATGGCCTTGCCCGATGGGACGGATCCGGGACGATTGAGAGCGTGAATCTCTTCACGCAGCTGCTCGATCTCCTCCTCCATCTTCTGCATCGTCTCCCGCAGACGGAGAATCACATCCACGCCGGCAAGATTGATCCCCATGTCCCGAGTCAGGCGCAGGATAAGCTTCATCCGGTCGATGTCCGCCTGCGAATAGAGACGCATCCGCCCGGCCGTCCGGGAAGGCTCCACCAATCCTTCCCGTTCGTACTGACGCAGGGTCTGGGGGTGGATCTTGAGCATGTTGGCCACGACGCTGATCAGATAAACCGGTTCTTCATAACTGTGCATGATGCCTCCTTGCTATGCTGGTAATTTCTCTTCGCAGGCGGTTCGCAAATCTTCGGGCAGGGTGTCACTGTCAGGCAGTACAATGTTGGCTACGAGGTACAGATCACCGGTGATGCCGCTTTTGCGATCGGGGAATCCTTTGCCTTTGAGGCGGAATTTCTGACCGTTTCTTGTATTTTTCGGTACTTTGAGGCTTACTTCTTTTTCAGGGGTTTGCACCTGAATTTTGCCACCAAAAAGCGCTGCTTTAAGCGGAACATCGATCGTCTTGTACAGATCGCTCCCTTTGCGCTCATACTCCGGTGAGGGGGAGACGGTGACTTTGATCATCAGATCTCCACGCTGCCCCTGAAAGCTCTTGCCTTTTCCGCGGACACGCAGAGTCTCACCGTTTTTGATCCCGGCAGGGATTTTGATATCGAATGCCTCCCCCTGTCCAGTTGTGATCTGATGCTTGCCCCCTTTGAGTGCTACCATGAAGGGGATGGTGATGCTTGCCTGCAGATCCAGATCGGGCATCCCGAATCCGCCGCCCTGGCCAAAACCGCCGAAGCCGCCTCCGGAAGCAAATCCGCCTCCGCCGCCGAACATGGCACGGAGGATTTCGTCGATGTCCATGCCGGCTCCCTGCCCGCGGGCAAAGTCATGGAAATTCTGTCCGCCAAACATCTGATCGCCGAATTGATCGTATTTGGCTTTTTTCTCCGGATCGCTCAACACTTCGTAGGCGGCATTGATCTCTTTGAATTTCTCCTGTGCGTCGGGTGCCTTGTTGATATCCGGATGGTACTTGCGTGCCAGTTTCCGGTACGCTTTTTTGATCTCATCTGCGCCGGCATTTTCGCTGACGCCGAGTGTCTCATATAAACTTTTCGCCATGTTGGATTCCTCTGTCCGATTCAAATTTTTAGAGATTATATCAAAAAAGTTTAGTCGATGTCAATCAACTTATATTTTCGATAATCATGCTAATGGAGGAAATGGCGTTTCCCGGTAAAATAAAGCGCTATACCGTGTTCATCGGCTGCTTCAATCACTTCGTCATCCCGGATACTTCCGCCTGGTTCGATCACCGCTGCAACCCCGGCTTCGGCTGCGGCATCGATACTGTCACGGAAGGGAAAAAACGCTTCCGATGC
>JALVQH010000016.1 GCA_027031505.1 Campylobacteraceae bacterium
AACAAACGGACGTTTGAGACAGGTCTGTTTAACATCGAAGACAAATACGGGGTGAAAAAAACGCTGCTGGTGTATCTCGACAGTATCGATACCTATTCGATGAATATCCTTATCTATGCGTTTTCTGAATCGGTTCATTGGGAAACATGGCTCAGCGTCAAGGAAGATATCCTCAAAAAAATCCTTGCGATCATAGATGCCTCTTCTCTTGAGCTGGCAGTGCCGCAGGAAGAGGTGATGCTGACAATTTAAGCTCATTTACCCTACAATTTCATTGACCGACGGTCAGTCATACAGAAGGAACCCCATGGCCATCGTAGTAAACAAAGACGAAAAACGCCGCAATATCGCCCTGTCGTGTCGGGATCTGTTGTTGGAGCATGGGATACGCAACCTCACCGTTTCGCAGATCGCCCGCACCGCCGGGGTGGGCAAAGGGACGATCTATGAGTACTTCGGAACCAAAGAGGAGATTGTCTTTGCCATCATGGAGACGATCATCGATGAAGTCTCGCAGAAACTTGAGACGATCGAAGCGCAGTCGGTGACGGCTCGGGAAAAGCTCTTCCGCTTCGGTATGCTCCCCTTCGGGGAAGAGTGTGCCGGCAACTACCTGCAAATCTACCGGGAATTTCTCGGCATATCCCTGATGGATCTCTCCGAGGAGATGATCGCCTTCAGTCAGCGGGTGCGCCGGCGATTTGAGAGTATGATCGGGCAGATCATGGCAGAAGCCCGGCAGCGCGGCGAACTGCGTGCCGACGGGCCGCTGCCCGTGGGAACGGCCTTGACTTTCTGGGTGGGGCTGGTGGCCGATTCGCGGATGGACGACTTCGATGTCGCCCGCGAATTCGATACATTCCTCGACCTGATCTTCGCACCGACACCTTCAGGAGAAACTGCATGAACCGTTTATTAGTGATCACCCTCCTCCCTCTCGCACTCACGGCACAGACCGTGAGCCTCAAAACCCTCATCACCCGTGCCGAGCACAACGATCTCGCCCGTGCCAAGGCGATGAACGTCCGTGCCAAAGCGCGGGAAATCGACGCTGCTGCAAGCGCCTATGCCCCCACCGTGGACATCGGACTCAGCCACCGGATCACTTCACCCATCACCCGGCAATCCCCCGGCACCACCTCCGCCGCGTTTGTCCGTGCCAGCATGAATCTCTTCGACGGCGGGCGCAGAGGGCACACCATCGAAGCCAAACGGTACGAGCATCAGGCAGCGCTCTTCGAGAAGCAGGCGTTCGCCCGCAGCACCGCCCTTAATGTCGTGCGCCAATATTTCACCCTCAAAAAACTCCGTGCCAACCTCACCGCACTCCGGCAGCGCGCCCATGAACTCCAGGCGCAACTGAAGCGGATCCGCAAGCTCAAAACTGCCGGAATGGCCACCGCCTCGATGGTGGAGAAGCTCAAAGCTGCCTACGAAGACAACGCCTACCGGATTGAAAACACCCAACTCGCCATTGAAAGCAGCCGCGAAAATCTCAAACTCCTCAGCGGTATCACCCCCCGCCATCTGGCACGCAACTACTTCGTCGAACCCCACCACGTCTCTTTCCGAGTCTTCGAAGCCACCCGCGCCATGCGGGCGCAGGCCGCCGCCATCGGCAAAAGCGCCGACGCGATCTCCGCGGCTTACAGCCCGCAGGTCAACGCCTCCTACACCTACAGCCGCACCGCATTCAGCGATCTGGCTCCGGGTGTCCCCCCGGCTTCGCTCCCCGATCACAGCCACACATTCGAGCTCAATGTCGGGATGCGCCTCTATGACGGGGGTGCCATCGGCCACAAGAGCGAAGCGGTGCGGTACCAGAAACTCGCCCTCGAGGCGAAAATCCGCCACGTGATCAAAGAGCAGAAGATGAACTATCGCCTCGCCCGCAAGCGTCTCCGTGCTCTCCAGACACAGATTCGCAGCGCCCGTGCTGCACTCGCCGCCGCACGCAGCAGCTACCAAGCGGTCAAAAAGCGCTTCGAAGCGGGTGTCGTCGACAACGTCACCTATCTCGACGCCCTCAGTCAGCGGACGATGGCCGAGGCGCGCTACCAGGCCACCCGCTACGACTACGAGATTGCCAAAGCGGTGTATTACTTCTACGCCGGTCAAAACCTCAAAAGGTATCTACGATGAAACGCATGATCTTTACCCTCCTCTTCCTCGTTGCCGGTCTCGAAGCCGGTGACGTCTACGCGACCTTCACGGTTCAGGCTCGCCAGAGTGCCAACCTCGCCTTCAACGCCAACGGCGTCGTCAGCCATGTCTACGTCGATACCGGAGGCACTGTCCACAAAGGGCAGGTGCTTGCTACGCTGCGCAGCGACGATATCCGGGCCGCCCTCGAGATCGCCCGTGTCGCCCTGAAGTATGCGCAAAAGGATTACGATCGGATGCAGGCGGTGCGTGACGTGACCGACCAGGCCAAACTTGACGGCGTCCAATTCCGTCTCGAGAATGCCAGAGCCCAGGTGGCGTACAAACAGGCACTGCTCGATAAGACGATCCTCAAAGCCCCTTTCGACGGCACCATTGTTGCCCGCAGCCTTGAGATCGGCGACACCTTTACCGCCATGCGCCCCGTGGCAGTTTACCGCCTCGAGAGTACCCATGAGCGCACACTGATCCTCTCGTTTGACCAGAAATACTGGAGAGCGGTCAAGCCGGGTCTGAAGTTCACCTACACTCTCGACGGTGACCCCACCCCACGCACCGGCACCATCACCAGGGTCTACCCCACCGCCAACGCCCAGAATCGCAAGATGCAGGCCGAAGTAGCTGCACAGGATATCCCCTCCGGACTTTTCGGTGAAGGCAAGATCCTCCTGCCTGATACGCACGAATAAGCAAGGGCTACCCAATGTATACATTAGCGATCAACCGACCCATCGCCACCCTGATGTACATGGTGACGCTGGTGTTCTTCGGCTTCATGAGCTTCCGGACGATGCCCTCGGCACTCTTCCCCAAAGTGGACTTCCCGATGGTCACCGTCGTCACTGCCTACCCCGGCGCTGAATCCTCCACGATCGAATCACAGGTGACTGACACAATCGAAGAAGCGATCTCCCGGATCGGCGGGGTGGAGATGATCAGCTCAACCAGCAGCGAAAACACCAGCGTCATCCTGATCAAGTTTTCGATGGAGCGCGACATCGACGAAGCGGCCAACGACGTGCGCGACAAAGTCTCCGCGGTGCGCCTGCCCCGCAATGCCCGCAAACCCCTCATCAGCAAACTCGACGTCGGGGGCGGCTCGGTGGTCAACGTCTTCCTTACCGCCCAAAAAGACACCCTCAAAAACCTCATGCTCTTCGTCGACCAGAAAGCCAAACCGGCTCTGCAGAAACTCATCGGCGTGGGATCGGTGGGGGTGATCGGCTACCGCGATCGGGAAATCCGCATCTTCCCCGACATGGCCAAACTCAACCAATACGGCATCACCATCCGGGAACTCAACGACATCATCGCCCACGAAAACGTCAAGATCGGCGGCGGCAAGCTCATCGCATCCGCCAAAGAATTCGCCCTCAAGACCCGTGCGGATGCTACCACCATCGACGCCCTGCGTGACATTGTCGTCCGCGACGGGATCAAACTCCGTGATGTCGCCCGCGTCATTGACGGCCTCAGCGACCCGGTGAGTTACGCTTCGTACAACGGTACCGAGGGGGTGATGCTCGAGATCAGGAAGATCTCTGATGCCAACACCCTCGACGTGATCCAGCGGGTCAAGGAGAACCTCCCCGAACTCAAGAGCGTTGCCGGAGATCGTTTCGGAGTGGCGTTGCTGCAGGACACCTCCCCCTTCATCATCAAATCGCTCGAGAGTGTCGAATTCGACCTCGCTTACGGCGCCCTGCTGGCTGTCCTCATCATCCTCGGCTTCCTCCGCAACGGCACCATTACACTGGTTTCCGCCCTCTCCCTTCCCACCTCGGTGCTCGGCACTGTCGCCCTGATGAACTACATGGACTACGACCTCAACAAATCGACCCTCATCGCCCTCACGCTGGCGATCGGGATCATCATCGATGATGCCATCGTCGTCATTGAAAACATTTACAAAAAGATGGAAGCGGGCCTCCCCGCCTTCCGCGCCGCCGTCGAGGGGACACGCGAAATGGCCTTCCCCGTCGTGGCGATCTCGGCGATGCTGCTGGCGGTCTTCCTCCCTGTCTCCAACATGAGCGGGATCGTCGGGCAGTTTTTCAAAGCCTTCGGAATGACGATCGCCTTCGCCGTCATCATCTCCTACACGGTGGTGATGACCTTTATCCCCAGCCTCAGCGCACGGGTGCTGCGCAAGGACGAGAGCCGGTTCTACACCATCACCGAACCGATCTTCCGCGCCATCGACCGGGTGTTTGTGGCGACCCTGCGCACCGCACTGCGCTTCAAATGGCTCACCCTCCTCCTTGCGCTCGGTTCGATGGTCTGGAGTGTGACCCTCTTCCCCGGGATCGGGATGGATTTCATCCCCAAAGAGGACAAATCGGAGTTTGATATCAAGATGCAGTCGCAGCCGGGGATTTCACTCAAAGCGATGATCCGTGAAGCGAAAAAAGTCGAAGCGATGGTCAAGCAGGATCCCAACGTCGAATCGACCACCCTCAGCGTAGCCTACAACAACACCCACGAAAAGCACAAAGCCAAAATCTACGTCCATCTCATCCCCAAAGAGAAGCGGAAGCTCAATCAGGAAGTGATCATCCAGAACTTCCGCAAAAAGCTCGAGCCGTTCCAGAGCAAGGATATGTTCATCACTGCCGCGGCGATCCCCAACATCAAGGGTGCAGGCGTCACCGTCCCCTACCAGGTCGTCCTGACTTCCGATTCGTTTGAGGATCTGCGGATTGCGGAGAAGAACCTCACCGCTTACCTTGCAAAAAAGAAAGGCTTTGTCGACATCGACAGCAACCTCGAACCCGGCAAACCTCAGATCGATATCGTCATCAATCGCACCGCCGCAAGGCGTCTGGGGATCAGTGCCGCCCAGATCGCCCAGGCGATCGCTGTGGCTTTTTCGAGTGACATCGAAATCTCCCACTTCGAGGAGAAAGGGAAACAGTTCAATATCACCCTCCGCCTCGACGATGCCCACCGCACCCGCATCGACGACATCAAACGGATCCAGCTGCGTGCCCGCAACGGCCAGCCGGTGTATCTCGACGGGCTGGTGTCGTTCAAACAGGTGTCATCCCTCTCGTCAATCTTTCACTTCAACCGTCAACGTCAGGTGACAGTCTATGCCGACCTCTTCGGCCTCGATCTCGGCGGTGCCGTCGATTACACGAAAAAAGGGATCGACAAACTCCTCCCCCCCGGTGTCCACTACACATTCACCGGCTTTGCTGATGAGATGGTCAAGACCGCCAACGCCTTCGGGATGGCGGTCAAACTCTCGATCGTCCTGATGTTTATCATCCTCGCGATCCTCTATGAATCGCTCATCCAGCCGATCATCATCATGATGGCGCTGCCGATGAGCATCATGGGGGTGATGATCGCCTTGTATCTCACCGGATACCACTTCAGCCTTTTCGTCATGATCGGCTTCATCCTCCTGATGGGGATGGTGGGCAAAAACGCCGTCCTCCTCGTTGACTTCGCCAACGAAGCTGTGGCCAAAGGGAAAGCGGTCAACGACGCCCTCATCGAAGCGGGCGAAAAACGGCTCCGACCTATCCTGATGACCACGATTGCGATGGTTTTTGCGATGCTGCCACTGGCCATCAGCCACGGCTTTGGCGCCGAATCCAAGGCTCCCATGGCCGTCGCCGTCATCGGAGGACTCCTCAGTTCGATGTTTTTGACGCTGCTGGTTGTTCCGGTGATTTACCGTCTGATTTACCCGATCGACCGGTGGATGCGGAAGTGGTATGAGGGAACTGTAGACGAAAATTAGGAATCAGGAATTAGGAATTAGAAGGTAGTGGGTAGTGGGTAGTGGGTAGTGGGTAGAAAATTGGCATAGTTTTTCTTAGGATGGTCTTAGTTCTTTGAGAGTTCGTATTTGCATATTTTTGGTTATGGATTCAGCACACATCATTGAATTAGGAGTAGGGACTTCAGTCCCGTTGTGCAGGACTGAAGTCCTGCCTCCAAAAATGAATACAAAAATATGCAACAAACTGCGTCACCACTCCGGAAGTGGAGACTTCAGTCCCACCCCGACGTTCATGAAAGTGGCACCCAATGTGGGGCTGAAGCCTCCACTTCCACAAAAAACAAAACGCAACACATAACACGTAACACTTAACACGCAAAAAAGGAGCCCAAAATGCAATACTACCTCTACCTCTTCGCCGCCATCCTCCTCGAAGTGGCCGGCACGACCTCGATGAAACTCTCTGACGGGTTCACCCGCCTCTGGCCATCAGTAGCGATGATGGTTTTCTACCTCCTCTCCCTCGGCGCCCTCACGCTGGCGCTCAAACGCTTCGATATGAGTATGGCGTATGCGATCTGGTCGGGTCTCGGTACGGCATTGATCACAATCGTGGGGATTTATCTCTTCAAAGAACCCGTCAGCCTCGCAAGGATCGGCAGCATTGCCCTGATCATCATCGGGGTGGTGGGGCTGCATTTGACGTCGCAGGCGTGATCAACAATTTCGATTACGCCGGGGAAAAGGAGGTGATAATGATAACTCAAGCGAATCCACTCTATCAGGGGACTTCAGTCCCACACAATAGTCGTCAGATATTATCCAGCGGGCTGAATACCCGCCCTTTATTCATCTCCGCCACAACATGCGTATAGATCATGGTCGTTTCCACCGATTTGTGCCCCAGCAACTCCTGAATGCTTCTGAGGTCAATGCCGCTTTGCAAAAGGTGTGTCGCATAAGAGTGTCTGAAAATATGTGAGCTGACACGTTTGTGTATCTGTGCTTTTTGTGCGGCCTGCTTGATGTTGCGTCCCAGCGTTTTTTCGTGTACGTGATGCCGTCGTATGGTATCGTTTCTTGGGTCTTTGGAAACGTTTCGCATCGGAAAGAGAAATTGCCACTTGGTTTCAAACTTGGCATTGGGGTATTTGCGCTCCAGCGCATACGGCATATGCACACTCCCGTATCCGTCTGCTCTATCTTTTGCGTGCAAACTTTCCACATACTCTACTTGAGCCTTGAGTTGCTGTTTGACGGCTTGGGGTAGTGGCACAGTTCTGTCGTTGAGACTTTTGCTGTCCCAGATGTAAACCTTGTCAAATCCAAAATCGATGTCTTTGATACGCAAATTCAGGGCTTCACTCATGCGAAGTCCGCACCCGTACATCATATACACAATGAGCTGATAAACTCCCGTGAGATTGTCCAGTACTTTTTTCACCTCATCTTTGGTCAGCACCTGTGGGATACGTTTCCGCTCCTGAGCTCTCAAGGCTTGTATATTCCACGAACTCATATCGACACCGAGCACTTCCCTGTATAGAAACAACAAGGCGGAAAAAGCTTGATTCTGTGTGGTGGGTGATACTTTCTTCTGGGCGGCGAGATAGGTCAGGAACGCTTCGATTTCAGGTTTGGCCATCTGGATCGGGTGTTTTTTATTGTGATAGAATATGTAGTACTTTATCCAGTAAATATAAGTTCTTT
>JALVQH010000017.1 GCA_027031505.1 Campylobacteraceae bacterium
CATTGATTACCGGTGTGGTGACGTCGACACTGCTTTTTGTTTCGCTGGTTGCTTCGGTGATTCTGCTTAATCATGTCTATCATGAGGGATCCGTCCATGTGACGCTGATGGATTGGATCACGGCAGGCGATATGTCGATCCCGTTCGGGTTCAACATCGATCAGGTAACGGCGGTGATGATGACGGTGGTGACATTGGTCTCTGCAGTGGTTCATGTGTACTCCAACGGCTACATGGATCATGACAGGAGTTTCAACCGTTTCTTCTCCTACCTCTCGGCGTTTGTTTTCTCGATGCTGGTTCTGGTGATGAGTGACAACTTCCTCGGCCTGTTTATCGGCTGGGAAGGGGTAGGGGTATGCTCCTGGCTCCTGATCGGATTCTGGTACCACAAAGCCGACGTCACCCGTGATGTCAACCCGTCGATCTCCCCCTCCTGGGCAGCCAATGAAGCGTTTGTCATGAACCGCATTGCTGATCTGGGGATGCTGGTCGGGATCTTTCTGATCTACTGGCAGACCGGTACCCTCCAGTATGACGGTGTGTTTGCTGCACTGCCGACCCTGAGCCACGGGATGCTGGTGATCATCGGAATTTTCCTTTTTGTCGGTGCGATGGGCAAGTCGGCGCAATTCCCGCTCCACACCTGGCTGGCCGATGCGATGGAGGGTCCCACACCGGTCTCGGCATTGATTCACGCTGCGACAATGGTTACGGCCGGCGTCTACCTTGTCATTCGGGCTCATCCACTCTATTCGGCGATTCCAGAAGTGAGTTATTTTATCGCCGTTCTTGGAACCTTTGTAGCGATTTTTGCCGCATCCATGGCGCTGGTCAACCGCGATCTCAAGCGGATCATTGCCTACTCGACCCTCTCGCAGCTCGGGTATATGTTTGCCGCTGCAGGACTGGGCGCGTACTGGGTCGCACTGTTCCATCTGGCTGCACATGCTTTCTTCAAGGCGCTCCTCTTCCTCGGTGCCGGCAACGTCATGCACGCCATGGACGACGAGCTTGATATCTTCAAGATGGGTGGATTGAAAAAAGCGATGCGCTGGACCTATCTCTATATGGGGTTGGCTTCTCTCGCTCTATCGGGAATCTGGCCACTGGCTGGATTTTTCTCCAAAGACACGATCCTTGAAACAGCATTCAATGAGCATACATACGGGATCTGGCTGATTCTCTGGTTCACGGCCGGCTTGACGGCATTTTACAGTTTCCGTCAGGTTTTCCTCACCTTTACCGGAGACGAGCGGTACAAAACATTGGGATTCCATCCTCATGAAGTCCCAAAATATGTTTTGTGGGCAATGTCGCCTCTGGCGATTCTTGCTGTAATCTTCGGATGGTACAAGGAGCCGTTCATGGCCTTTGTTACCCAGTTCCTCCCGGCGTATGAGATGAGCGAACATACCCATCACAATGTGGTGATCCTGACAGTTGTCACGACGGCCATTGCTCTTGGCGGCATCATTTTTGCCTGGCTGCGCTACGCCAAAGGGCTCAAGCGCAGCGACAAGGTTGAGCAGAGTCTGCCGTACCGTATCCTCTCAAACCAATACTACATCCCCGTCTTCTACGAAAAGGTGTTCAGCAAACCCTATGCTGCACTCTCCAGGATCTTCTGGGAAGAGCTCGATCAGCAGGTGGTGGATGCGACCGTGGACGGTATCGCAGCGATTACGCGCAATACCGGAGATACGACCCGCAAACTTCAGACAGGAAATCTGTCCGATTACCTCAAGCTTATGGGCGGCGGCGCGCTGGTTTTGGTGCTGCTGGTTCTTGTAGCGGCGATGCAGAGTTAAGGAGCCGATGATGAACGATATTTTAAGTGTATTAATCTTCTTTCCCCTGATCGCCGGGATACTGGGGCTGGTGGTCAAAGAGGGGAGTATCCGCACCTATGGGATCAGCGTTGCTGCGGTGGAGTTTCTCCTCTCCCTGTGGATGTGGTTTCAGTTTGATCCGACTGACGGCGGAATGCAGCTTGTCAAGCGGATCAGTGTGGTGCCCGATTTCGGGATCAGTTATTATATAGGCGTGGACGGCATCAGCCTCTTCATCGTGATCATGGCCACCCTCATGACACTGATAGGCATCATTGCACTGAGTGTCAAGGAAGATATCAAAAATATGATCCTCACTCTCCTGTTCCTTGAAGTGGCGATGGTGGGTGTCTTTGTTTCGCTTGATGCGGTGATCTTCTACCTTTTCTGGGAATTTTCTCTTGTGCCGATGCTCTACATCATCGGTGCCTGGGGCGGCGAGAAGCGTCTGTATGCTGCGGTAAAATTCTTCCTCTATACCTTTGCCGGATCGCTCGTGATGCTGGTGGGAATGCTTTACGTTGCGTACGCTTACCACCGGATGACCGGCATCTGGAGCTTTGCTCTGACCGACTGGTACACTATGTTGCTGCCCCTTTCAGAGCAAAAATGGCTCTTCTGGGCCTTTTTCCTCGGGTTTGCGATCAAAGTTCCGATGTTTCCATTCCATACCTGGCTGCCGTATGCGCATGGTCAGGCACCTACAGTCGGTTCGGTCATCCTTGCGGCCGTGCTGCTCAAAATGGGAACTTACGGTTTTGTCCGTTTCTCCCTGCCGATGTTCCCGGATGCGTCCGTGATGTACATTATCCCTGTCGCGATTTTATCGCTGATCATGATCGTTTACACGGCAATGGTCGCTTATGCTCAGAAAGATATGAAACAAGTGGTCGCCTACTCCTCGATCTCTCACATGGGGGTGATTATGCTGGGGATCTTTGCGATGAATGCCGAGGGGATCAGCGGGTCGGTCTTTTTCATGCTTTCACACGGGATTGTCTCCGGGGCACTCTTTCTCCTTGTTGGCGTGATCTATGATCGGCGTCATACCAAAATGATCAGCGACTTTGGCGGATTGGCTTCGGTGATGCCCAACTACGCCCTGATCTTCGGAGTGATGCTGATGGCTTCGGTCGGCCTGCCGTTGACCATGGGATTTGTCGGCGAGTATCTTTCTCTGGCCGGATTCTTCAAGATATCACCAGCTATGACAGCAATTGGAGGTACTTCGATTATTCTTGGTGCAGTGTACATGCTGAGTCTCTACAAACGCTCCTTCTTCGGTCCGGTGACCCACGCAGCCAACAAAACACTTACGGATCTCGATGCCAAAGAACTGACCGCACTGGTTCCTCTCGTAGCGATCGTCATCTGGCTCGGGGTTTACCCCAGGCCGATACTCGGTCCTATCGACACGAGTGTCAAGGCTCTGACGGTTCTCATGCACGAAAAAGCCAAAACCCCTGAGGCCAAAGCAACCATCATCCTCAGCAAAAGCACAAAGGAGGCCCAGTAATGTTAGCGCCTATCTCAGTCAATCTGGCATCGTTGAACTTCATGACACTGTCTCCGATGCTCATCGCCATTGCCGGTGCTCTCGGTATTTTGATCATCGACTTGATCAAAAAAGATCTTGACAAGACATTGTATGTGATTTTGACGGTTCTGATCCTGTTCATTGACCTGGGAGCAACTCTCGGGCTCTCTTTGAACGATCGGGGGTTTTTCAATCTGATTGTCGTGGATGGGGTGACCATACTCAGTGAGATATTAATTTTGCTCGCCTCGATGCTTTTTGTCCCCCTTGCCCTGACTTCCAAACGGTTTCATGAATATTCGTATCCAGAATATTTCGCTCTCTTTCTGTTTATGGTTGCCGGCTTCCAATTTATGGTGGCCAGTGACAATCTCATTATGATCTTTGTCGGGCTTGAGACAGCTTCACTGGCACTCTATACGCTGATTGCACTGCACAATACGGCTGGATCGCACGAGGCGGCGATCAAATACTTTACGATGGGTGCACTGGCGGCAGGTTTTTTCGTGATGGGGTCGGCTGCGATCTACGCCGTTACCGGATCGGTCGAGCTGTACGATATCGCCAGAGTTCTTCAGGAGCGGATGGATGAGACCGGATTGATGGTGACCATTCTCGGAGGAGCGATGATGCTGATTGTAGCGATCGGTTTCAAAGTCTCGCTTTTTCCGTTTCACACCTGGACGCCGGATGTGTATGAGGGAGCCAGCTCACCAACAGCCGGATACATGTCCATTGTGCCCAAGGTCGCAATGATGGTAGTGGCCATTCGCGTACTGGGAATGTATATCGATCTCGGGATCGATACGGTACGCAATGTGGTGATTGCCATGGCTGTGATCACTATGACCCTTTCGAATATGATGGCGCTGGTGCAGGACGATGTCAAGCGGATGCTGGCGTACAGTTCCATCTCCCATGCGGGATTTGTCATGGCCGCTATTGCTCTCGACACGACCAAGGCCAACAGCAGTATCTTTCTCTATTATACGCTGTTCCTCTTTACCAACCTCGGCGCCTTTACCCTGCTCTGGATCAGCCGCCACAAAGACAAGACCCACCATGTTCGTTACCACCACCCCTATGTCAAATTTTCCGGGATGATTCACGTTGAACCGGTTGCAGCCGTGATCATGGCGATTTTTATGCTCTCCCTGACCGGGGTTCCGCCGTTCAGCCTCTTCTGGGGCAAGCTGTATGTCATCAGTGCCACGGTGGATGCCGGATACATCTGGCTGGCCGTTATCCTTGGGCTCAACAGCGCCGTTGCCGCCTATTATTACTTGAAGCTTATTGTCTACATGTTCCTGATGCCGGCCACAGACAAAACACGAACGGTCTATAACAACCGTTCTCTTGCCCTCGAAATTGTGATTGGTATTGCCGTTTTTGCGACGGTGACATCCATCTTTTACGTTCAGCCTCTGATGCGTTTCGTTACGGCGCTGATCAGTGCCAGCGGCTATTGAAGACGTTCTGACAGTTTCGGAGTTGCGGAAACAACTCCGAAGACAAAGCATATTCCGGCAATGGTGACTCGGTGGAACCTGGAAAGAGTATGCCTGCCCCGTGCTTTTTGTGCATTATGACCATATTGTCCGCTGGCAGAGGGGAATATTGAGACGACACCACTCCCCATACGGGTTTTACAGGGAAACTGTTTTGTTGTCAGGTTCATTCTGTGCATCAGCGAGCAGAATCTCTTCCAGTCTTTCGAGGGTTCCCTGTACGGTTTCCCCAAACTGGCTTTTGTTGAATGTAATCTGACGCCTGGCCAGCCGAGCCGTATGGATAATGATCTTCTCCCGCAGGGTGCCATAGTCGTACCGGCCGTCGAGGTAGGAGAGGACTTCGGTGATGCCGATGGCTTTCATGCAGCGGGGGGCTCGGGTATACTGTCTTTCGAGTCGACACACTTCATCGATCAGTCCTGTGCGCAGCATCGTATCCGTACGTGAAGCAATCCGTTTACGCAGCACAGACCGCTCGGTTACCACTTCGTAGATCACAAAAGGCGTCGGGAGAACCGGCTCGGGCGGATGAGCTGCAAAATAGTCAGACGGACGCATTCCGGTCGCACGATGGATCGTCAGACCCTTCTCGATCCGGTAAGTGTCTGTCGGCTGAATGTTTCCGGCAAACTGTGGATCGATCTGTTCAAGGTACCGATAGGCATCCTGAGGGTGCAGGAGACGCGTAGAGATCTCGGCGCGTGTGGCGTCGGAGAGTTGCGGCATCGGACTGATCCCTTCGATCAGCATTTTCAGATAAAATCCCGATCCGCCGACGAGAACAAGCGGCCGGTGATGCTCCCGGGCAAAGGCGGCCGCCTCACGGTAGCTGCGAAAGAGGTGTGTCACATTGAACGGAGCATCTGGCGGTATGAGATCGATTCCAAAGTGGGGAACTTCTCCGCGTTCATCAGAAGTGGGCTTGGCCGATGCAATATCGATGCCCCGGTACACTGCCAAAGAGTCCAGAGAAAGGATGACGGCTCGGTGCCGGCGTGCGTATGTCAGTGCGAGAGATGTTTTGCCCGATGCGGTCGGTCCGATGATGCAAAATTGCGCAAGTGTATCCATGGACACATCATACCACCAAAAGGCTTGTGAAGTTCATGAATATGATAGTTTCGGATCAGGGATTTGCCTCGCAATAAGTCCAAATAGGATACCATATCTGTATAAGATTGTCAGCAGCAATGCTTTTGGGAAGGGCAGAGGAGAAATTATACATGCAAAGAGGCAGTACGGCGACATGGAGATCGATAAGCTCAGAGACGTAACGGTATTGTATTGTGAAGACGAACGGCAGCTTCACGATGTGACGGCTCAACTGCTGGGTCGACTGGTCAAAAAAGTGATTTCGGCATATGACGGAGAAGAGGGATTGCGCCTCTATCGCGAACAGCGTAACACAATCGACATGGTCGTTACCGATATCGGCATGCCCCGGATGAGCGGCCTCGAAATGACGCGTGAAATCAAAACCATCACCCCCTATATCCCCGTCATTGTCACAACGGCATATTCGAGCACGGAGCATTTGTTTGAAGCGATCGATATTCATGTGGACAAATACGTCCTCAAACCTCTCGATACACGCAAACTGATCGAGGCGATGCATCAGTCGCTTCTGTACCATGAATTGCGGACGCTCTACCGGGATCCTCTGACGGGACTCCAGACACGCACGGCACTGATCCGTGATTTGAGTCAGTCGAAGGGGAATCGCCTGATTCTGATCAACATTGACCAGTTTGCCAATGTCAATGAGTTGTATGGCGAAGAGGTGGGCAGTACGGCACTGGCAATGTGTGCACAGATGCTCGAGGAACATCTCGATCTCCATTGCACACTCTATCGTACCGGATATGACAATTTTCTCATACGCGACCGCAAAACGGATCGTTCAACCGAAACGATTCGAGCCCGGCTGAATGCTCTGGCGACCCGGTGCAAAGAAGAGGGATTGACTGTCGGTGAAATCCCTATCTATCTTGTGCTGGTATTTGCTTTTGCACGCTCCGAGGATGGCCATACCCTCTATTACCTCCAGCGTGCCATCCAGCAGGCCAGCCGTATGCACGAACGCCTGATTGAATGTGAACCGCAGGTCGCAAAAAATACCTCTGAAAGGGAAAAAAACATTTGGTGGACATGCGAACTGAACCGTGCCGAGGATAGTGGACGATTTCGACCCTACTTTCAGCCTATTGTTGATACACAAACCCGTCAGGTTCAGAAATACGAAGCGCTGATTCGGTATGTAGACAAAAAGGGGAAACTGTATGGTCCGGAAGCGTTTTTTGAAATTGCCCATCGTTCCAACCTTTATCCGATTGTGATGCGGGTTGTACTGAAACAGGTCATAGAAACGATTCAGAACAAACAAGTGCACGTGGCGGTCAATATCTCATACGAAGATCTGATCAACCACGAAACGATGGCCTACATCCAAAAAATGCTCGATGCCCACCCCGACGAAGCACCGTTCCTTGAATTCGAAGTTCTCGAAAGTGAAAAAATTGACAACTACGAAGTGGCGAACCGGTTTATACGGATGGTGCGGGGATACGGATGTGAAGTGGGGATCGATGACTTTGGATCCGGGTATTCCAATTTCGAGATGATCGAGGCACTCAAAGTGGATTATGTCAAGATTAACGGGCGACTGATCCAGGGGATCGATACATCAAA
>JALVQH010000018.1:0-1315 GCA_027031505.1 Campylobacteraceae bacterium
CGCTTCGGCCAGGTGTTTCTCGAAATCCGCCATGATGTGCGAGAGCGCTGCCTTTTCGCGGTTGCCGTAGATATCGAGGGTGTAGCTGAGCCCGTCACGGGTGATGAGGCTGGGCTCCTGGCGGGGGACGATGGTGGCAAACTTGCTCAGCGGGATCTTGCCCCGCGGGGTGTCGATGAGCAGCGTCTCGATCCTGGCCATCCGATCGATCTGATTGCCGGGCAGCCACGCACGTACGCCATAATCCTGTCCATTCATTCGAGGGAAATTTGCCACCGGCATCCCCCGCAATGCCAGCTGCACCTGCTGGGCGATTTTGGCACGGTTGAGGCCGTAGGCTGCAGCGACGGCTTCATCGATTTTAAGATCATATACGGTTTTGTCCATGTCCCATGAGCTCAGCACTGTGACGATCCCTTTGGTTTGCCCCAGCGCTTTTTTGACCTTGGCACCTTCGGCCTGCAGGAGCCCCAGATCGGAGCTGCTCAGCTGTGCATCGACGTTCCCTTTGATGCTCGCCATGGCGATAGCTCCATAGGGGGTAACGTCAAAATATTTGATATGCGGAAGTTTGGCTAATTCCGTACGAATTTTCCTGGAGATTTGCCAAATGTTTTCCTTGCGATGGTGACGGTCGACATACGTGGCGACCACTTTGAGGTGGTCGATCCCGCTGCCACTGCCGATACTCATCACCCCGGCTTCACTCCCGATGCTCCCGGAGACCCGGATGAGTTTGCCCTGCTTTTTGAGTATCGTGTTGAGACGCTCCATCACTTTTTCACTCTCAGAGAGCGGCAAATTGGGTTCGGTGGTGATCTGGATATTGACCGCACCGGTATCCATGGGGGGTGTGAGCTCGAGTCCTACCACCGGCATCACCAGCTTGATCGCGACGACAAAAAGTCCGATCAAACTCGCAAACGCCACCGCCGCCCAGAGCTTCGAGTCGAGTATCGCCCGGACAATGGTCGAGAAAAACGCCTGTGTAGCATTGTTAACCGGGCCGATGATCCGATGAAAGAAATCTTCACTGGCCAGCAAAAAGCGGTTGCGTGCCGTAAGAACATAGAGCGAGAGGAGCGGCACGGTAATGATGGAGATCACATACGAAGTGCCCAGCGCGATCAACAGCGTCCCCACCAGCGGCGCAAAGACCGTCTGAGGATACCCCCCAACGAAGAGCATCGGTACGAGCGCGATCATCGTTGTCACCGTCCCGCTCATGACGGAGAACATGATCTCTTCGGTGCCGTCATACACCGCCTGCCGGATCGGTTTGCCCAGCTCTTTGTAGTGGCGTTCGATGTTTTCC
>JALVQH010000018.1:1325-2452 GCA_027031505.1 Campylobacteraceae bacterium
CCCAGAGCCAGGATGATCGCCGTGAGGGTAATGACGTTGAAATCCATCCCGAACACCCACATCATCGCAATCGTCGAAGCGTACACCAGCGGGATCGTCACCAGCACCACGAGAATCTGCCGGAAACTGGCCAGGAAGAGAAACACCACCAGCGTCGACATCACGATCGCATCGCGCAGCGACTCGAACATATTGTCGGTACTCAGAGCGATCGTCTCCTCCTGCGTATCGCTCACGGCAAACTCGATCGCCGGGTAACGTGCCTTGAAACGCTCGATCACCGCATCGGCCTTGTGGATCGTCTGGATCACATCGGCCGTGCTGGCCCGCTGGATCGAGAGGGCGATTGCTTTGCGTCCGTTGCCGTAGTAAAGGGCGGTGTTTTTGTAGGAGCCGAAATAGACTTTGGCCACATCCCCCAGACGCACATCCTTGGTCAACGGCAGCGCTTTGAGCCGCTCGACGCTGTCCCGTTTGCCCTGCGATTTAAGCAGATAGCGGTGCTCAGTGTTTTCGATTACCCCAAGAGCATAGTCGTTGTCGTTCTGCTTAATCGCGGCAATCACATTGCCCAGACTCAGATGCAGCGCATCGAGACGCGCTTTGTCGAGGACGATCTGAAGCTCCTTGGCGTGGCCGCCGAAGATATCCACGTTGGCCACACCGGGGGTCTTGAGGAGGGCGTGCTTGATCTCGCCGCTGGCGATATCCCGTACGTCTTCGAGGGTGAGGCTGCTGCCGGGTTTGGGGGAGAGAGCCACCACTTCGATCGGTGCGGTGGCGACGGTGATCTTGATCGCCTGAGGTTCCCGGATATCCTGGGGCAGACGGGAGCGAAGCTTGGCCACGGCACCGCTGACATCGCTGAGCGCAGCATCGATGTCCTTGGTGTACTCAAACTCCGCGTGGATCACCGTCACCTCATCGATCGTATCCGAATACGCCCGGCGAATCCCGTCGAGGGTATAGAGCTCCTCTTCGACCGGGACGGCGATGTTGGCCGCCATCGATTTGGCCGAGGCACCCGGCTCGACGATCACCACCGCTACTTCGGGGTAGTTGGAGTCGGGGAAAAGGTTGCGGGGGAGTTTCTGATACCCCATCACCCCCATGATGATGAAAAGTCC
>JALVQH010000019.1 GCA_027031505.1 Campylobacteraceae bacterium
TGCAGCAATCAGCGCCAGCACCGACCAGATCAGGATAGCGATCCCCTTTCTGACCTGATTACCCGGCAGGCTCATGTCGGGATCCTGCTGCTTGTTGTCAATCCGTTTGCGCAGCTTGAGGATTTTGCTCTCGATCAAATCGCGATAAATGACACGGAAGATCGTCTGGGGGCATGCCCAGCCGCACCAGACCCGTCCCCCGACCGCCGTGACAGCGAAGATGCCAAGAAACAGGAGCATCAGGATAAACGGCATTAGATAGAGCTCCTGCATGTCAAAACGGGTGAAGAACAGATGGAGCTGTTTGTGATCAAAGTTGAGCAGAAAAAAATGATTTCCGTGAACGGTGATCCATGGCAATCCCAAGGCAATAACTGTTGCCGCAATGTATGCCCAGTACCGCTTGATACGGTAAGGGATCCACCCTTTGAGGAAGTCCTTTTTCATAATGTTTCCTTAAGATAAATTTCCGTTACAGTTATGGATATTATAACGTTACGCAATAGTAACACTCCCATGAATAAAAAAGACTTAAAACAATAATACATTCGCTGAGATTTTGCGTGTTTGATCAAAAAAGGGTACAATACACTTAAAAAAAGGAATCCCGTGACACTGACCCATCTTGATAAAAAGAACAAACCCAGAATGGTTGACGTCTCCGACAAAAACCCTACTGAACGGATCGCCACGGCCAGCGGCATTATCGCTGTCACCCCCGAAGCATACGAAGCGGTCATTGCCAACACGGCCAAAAAAGGACCGGTGCTCCAGACCGCTGTCATCGCTGCCATTCAGGGAGCCAAGCATACTCCGGATCTGATCCCGATGTGCCATCCCCTGATGCTCACATCCGTCAAAACAGATATCGAAGAGCTCCCTGATCTGCCGGGATTCCGCCTCATAGTCACAGCCAAACTCGTCGGCAGAACCGGGGTGGAGATGGAGGCGCTAACCGGGGTAAGTGTCGGACTGCTGACGATCTACGACATGCTTAAAGCCATCGACAAAGGGATGGTGATCCAGAATATTCAGCTCGAATCCAAAAGCGGAGGCAGAAGCGGTGATTTCAGACGATAAAACTCAGAAGAAACCCCGGATTGAGTACCCCACCCGATGGGGATTCAAGATCATCGGACGGGACAAAGAGGCGCTCCACAAAGCCATCAAGGAGGTAATGGGGGACAAAGAGCACCTCTGTCATCACGGCAACACATCCAGAACCGGCAAATTCCACACCTACAACGCCAGCTGTGTCGTTGAGCACGAAGAGGAGCGCAACCGCCTTTTTAAAGCGTTTCAAGATCATGGAGATGTGGAGATGGTGATTTAGGGAGGTGTCCATGACACAAGCACATATCGTCATCATCGAAGATGAAGCCGACCTCCTTGAACTCGAGGAGTACCATCTTCAGAAAGCCGGCTACTTCGTAACCGGCTTTTCCTCCGTCGTGCGGGTAGAGGATCTGCTCGAAGAGGAGAAAGTTGACCTGATGATCGTCGACCGCAATCTCCCTGGAACAGAGGGGAGTGAATTTGTGGCCCATCTGCGCAGAGTCGGCTACAATGTTCCGGTGATTTTTGTCAGTGCCAAAGATCAGGAACAGGAGGTCGAAGAGGGATTCGACCGCGGAGGAGACGACTACCTCACCAAACCGTTCAATATGAACGAATTGCTGCTGCGCATTCGGGCTATTCTGCGACGCACTCGTGGCGAAGAAGCCGGAAAACTCCGGCACCGGATGGTTACCCTTGATCTCGATCGCCGAATTGCGGTTGTGGAAGGAAATACGGTACCGTTGAGTCGACTGGAATTTGAACTGCTGCATTTTTTTCTTCGGCACCCGGAAACAACGCTCAGCCGCGACCAGCTGCTTGAGGGGGTCTGGGGAGATATGGCTTCAGCACAACACAAAACCGTCACCGTCACCATCAACCGCCTCCTTGCCAAACTGGATCCAGAACGTCTCCACACCATTATTGAGCCGATACGTGGCATAGGGTATCGGCTGTGCTGAGGCTTGATCAGCGGTATGGCCGTTCACTGACACTGCTGTTTCTTATTTTTCTGACCATAGTAGCCGTGGGAGGGTATTATCTTCTGCGGGGAATGGAAATAGCCAACCACCGCACCATGCTGCGCAACCTCATCATACAGCATACCCTCATTTCGGATGCATCACCGTCCCGGGATTTGACCGCTCTTCATCAGCGCACTGGTGTACGGATAACATTGATCGATGCACACGGCACCGTCATCGCAGAGAGCAATCGGGATCCTGGCGGGATGGAAAACCAGCGCAACCGTCCTGAAATCTTTCAGGCATCTGACGAAGGTTGGGGATGTGCCATACGCTACTCGGCCACTCTCAACCACAATATGCTCTACGTTGCACACAAAGTTAAGGATCGGTATATCCGGATGGCATTCCCCCTCAATGCCATCCGGAGAAAGTTCCTCCCTTTATGGCTTGAAATTATAGGTCTGTTCGGATTGGTTCTGATTGTTGCTGTCTGGATCGCAATGCGCGCCGGCCGCCGACTCCGTGCCGATGTCCGCCGGATCAATACCGGCCTTGACCATCTCCTTGCCAAAAAGTACGACGATATCACCCTTGATGCCATGTGCTGCGACGAGCTCCACACCATCGCCCGCCAAATCATCAAAGCGGCTGCCAAGCTCAAAAAGCGTGACCGCCAGAAAACCAAATATACCAAAAAGCTCAAACGGCTTTCCAAGCAGCAGGGGGAGATCATCTCGGCGATCAGCCATGAGCTCAAGAACCCTGTCGCTGCCATCCTCGGCTATGCGACGACGGTACATGATGATCCCGACCTCTCCCCCATCCTGCGCCGTAAATTTCTCGGAAAAGTGATCACAAACAGCCAGCGCATCAACGACATGATCGATCGTCTCTCTCTGGCGATCAAGGCTGAGAATCGTGCCCTCACACCCCGAATGGAGCCTTTCGACCTCTCCTCTCTTCTGGATGAGATTGCAGAAAACCTGCAACAGAAATACCCCAGCCGCACCCTTGAAATCCGGAGCGAATCTGCACAGATAACGGCCGATCGGATGATGATGGGGCAGGTGTTGGGCAACTTGATCGACAATGCCCTGAAATATTCCGATCAGACCGTGACAGTCACGCTTAAGGCAGGTACGTTCTGCGTCCGGGATCGCGGTGTCGGGATCGAACCCGACGCAATGGGGAAGATCACCCGGCGCTTTTATCGCGCCAATACCCAATCGTGGGATAATTCCATCGGGGTGGGGTTGTTTATCGTCGAATATATCCTCCATCTCCACAATACCCGTCTGGAGATCGAAAGTACACCGGGGGTCGGTTCGACATTTGGATTTGTGCTGCCCTCCTGATCCGACAATATGGTTTTTTAAAATAGTATGATAGAATCCAGTCGGCAATACTTAACCAAAAGGAGAAAAAACTGATGAAAAAACATGTGATTGTTCTCGAGGCAGAGGGGGGTGCGGACAAGTGGATCGACGGCCACAGGCGCGATACGATGCCCATTGTCAATGCCATCAGGGAGAAGGGATATACATCCGAGGTGATCTATTTTCGCGACGAGTGGTTTCACGATGTATTTGATTATATTCTAAAGAAAGCCGATGCTGTGGTGGTGAGGATCAACCCGGGCAATCTTCCCAACGGAGAGGGGAGACTCTTTGAGATGCTCCGTCAGCTCCACGACAGCAATGTCCTTATCCTGACACACCCCAATACCATGATGCGTTTTGGCGCCAAAGATGCCCTGTCAAAGCTGGCCGGGACGGAGCTTGTGCCGGAAGACACCTACGCCTACTACACCTACGATGAGTTTAAAAAGACATTCCCCAAAAGCATCTCATACGGCACACGGGTTCTCAAACAGAACAGAGGATCGACCGGCGAAGGGATCTGGCGGGTAGAGATCGTCGACAACAAGGTGGAGTATGAGCCGGGCGACACTCTGCCTCTCGATACAGTCATCAAATGCACGGAAGCGGTCGACAACCATGTGGAGTACAATTCGCTTGGCAAATTCATGAAATTCTGCAAACGCTACATTGAAGGCGAGAACGGGATGCTTGTGGATATGCGTTATATGCCGCGCATTGTGGAGGGGGAGATTCGCATCCTGATGGTGGCCGATCAACCCATTTTTGTCGTCCACAAAAAACCGGCTCAGGAGAAAGACGCTTTCTCGGCGACCATCGCTTCGGGCGCGCAGTACACCTACTACAAACCCGAAGAGTACCAGGAGCTTGTGGACAAGTTTGTCAACCTGATCCCGATGATTTCGGAAAAACTGGGCAAAATCAAAAACACCCCCATCATCTGGACGGCCGACTTCATGCTTGATACTGATGCAAACGGCAACGACACCTATGTGCTCGGGGAGATGAACTGCTCGTGCGTCGGCTTTTTCAGTCACCTTGATATGGGGATTCAGGAGATGGTCGCCGATGAGGTGATCAAAAGGATCGAAGAGAAGCACAGGAGGGTTGCTTAGCCACTCCATCCCCGACTGGATGCTCATGGTGGGATTTGTAACCGTTTTGTAACCGTATTTCATTACAATGGCGGTAACTTTTACTTCGAAGGAAAACCATCATGAACAACCTGTTCAAAACAGCGATAGGTGTGGTCTTTGCCGTGGCAGTGGGCGCGTATGCCCAGACAGTGATTTCGGGACAGGCGCACGGAGGCTTCCTTGTCCTCGCAGCGGTTTTTGGTGCTTATATGGCGATGAATATCGGCGCCAACGATGTCGCCAACAATGTCGGCCCGGCTGTAGGCTCAGGAGCGCTCAGTATGGGAGGCGCGGTTGTTCTGGCTGCGATTTTTGAGGCCGGCGGCGCCCTGATCGCCGGCGGAGATGTCGTCGGCACGATCAAAAAGGGAATCATCTCCCCCACAGCTTTCGGCACCGATCCGATGATCTTTGTTTACGCGATGGCGGCGGCTCTGCTGGCGGCGGCTCTCTGGCTCAACCTCGCCACCTGGCTCAAAGCGCCCGTCTCCACCACCCACTCGATCGTCGGCGGGGTGGTCGGTGCCGGGATTGCGGCCGGAGGCTTCGGGATCGTCGCCTGGGGGACGATGGGCAAGATCGTCGCTTCATGGGTCATCTCTCCGGTTCTGGGCGGCGTGATCGCAGCGACATTCCTCTATACGATCAAGCGGACGATTCTCCACCAGGAAGATATGCGCCCTGCCGCCAAAAAGGTCGTCCCCATCCTCGTGGCAATTATGACGGCGGCGTTTGTCACCTACATTACACTCAAAGGACTCAAACATGTCTGGCATGCTATTGCTCAGACATTCTCCTTTTTGCCGCAGACCCGAAAACCCCCGTTTGGTGCAGCTCTGGCCTTTGGACTTGCTGGCGGGGCAGTCTCCTATCTCTGGCTCCGTCCCCACATTGCACGCAAGGTTGAACATGCCGAGAATACCCGCGAAGCGATCAATCTTCTCTTTGCCGTGCCTCTGGTCTTCTCCGCTGCCCTGCTGAGTTTCGCGCACGGTGCCAACGATGTCGCCAACGCTGTAGGGCCTCTGGCCGCCGTCAACGATGCTTTGACCCACATGACCATCTCCACCAAAGCCGCCATTCCCCTCTGGGTCATGGCGACCGGCGGACTGGGGATTGCCGTGGGATTGGCGCTGTTTGGGCCCCGACTGATCCGAACCGTCGGATCGGAGATTACTGAGCTCGATCCCATGCGCGCCTTTTCGATCATGCTTGCCGCGGCCATCACCGTCATCATCGCTTCGCAGCTGGGGCTGCCGGTCTCTTCGACCCACATCGCCGTCGGGGCGGTTTTCGGAGTGGGGTTCCTCCGGGAGTGGATGGACAGCAAACACATGAAGGAACGCCAGCACGAACTGCACATCGCAATAGAAGAGTACGATGCAATCAAAGCCGAACTGGACAATACCCCGGACAGCGATTCAGCACGCAAGCTGGAGCTCCTCAATCAGCAGAAAGCGCAGAAAAAAGTGGTCAAGAGGATCAAGAAAAAGTTGCGGGAAAACTATATCAAGAAGGGCATGATCAAAAAAATCATCACCGCATGGATCGTCACAGTACCTGTTGCCGCGATCCTTTCAGCGATTATTTTCTTTGTTCTCAAGGGTCTTGGCGCATAATTGAAGTTCTTTTTAATCCTTGAGCTGATAGAATTGTATCTATCTACATTTAAGGAGATACAATGAATGCACCAAGGTTTATTACCTGGATTATCGCTGTAATATTGGGTGTTGCAGGCATCCTGGCCAAAATGAAATTGCTGAGCTTTCTGCCGGCGAGTGTTTCCGGTCTGGTGATTGGGAATGCTTTCTGGTTTGTGGTGGCTGCGTTCGCCCTTCTTGCCATTGGCTCACTGATGCCCGGCATTTGATCTTTTTCCGCATCGATCCGGCACGACGGGTCGATGCCTTCCCCAAATCCCCAAACCACTTATCACCGTACCGATCCAGAAGCTGATACAGGCTGTTGTCATCCTGCCAAAGCTGCATCGCTGTTCAAAACCGCCTGAACCTCTCTCTCCTGTACCGTATAGACTGCATCCGCTCAATTTGTTGTCTGCTCAATGGCGCTGCTCCAATCATCCGTTTGGGAACCTTGAGCCTCAGCACGGCATTGTTACCCCGGTAGGGGGAGAGGATCAGGGGGTTGGCGTGGCACTGTTCGCAGCTTTTGGCGCGGCGGGTGATCGTGTGGGGGGCGTACGGGAGCCATGTTTCGATGGGGTGGCCGTTTTGGGTGTGGACATCATCGAGGATCATCGTGCCATTGCGGTCGCGATAGCTGATGCGGTACTGATACAGGGGGCGCACCAGACCGATGCGCCCGTCGTCGTAGTTGGCCAATACACTATCCTCCCACCGCTTGTAGCGGTAGCCGCTGTACCACAGACCCGGGCGCATCGTGCGGGTGAGCCAGTCGGGCATCCGAGGGGGGATTGGTCGGGAGGATTTGAGCGCTCTGGCAAGAAAGCGGGTGAGGTAGCCGTCCTCCTGCAGGGTCAGATCCTTCCACGGAGTGTAGTCGGGGGTATCGTCCCGAAAGACGGAGAGCTCATACGCACTGTAGCCCCATGAGGCGTGGCAGGCGATGCAGGCGATGCGGGCATGATAGTCGGGATGGTTTTTCGCAGATGGAGTCTTGTGGCAGTCGGTGCAGCGGGATTTGGCCTCTCCCCGGAGGGTTTGCGCCGTGTGGCACTCGGCACACCGGATCCCTTTCTGGTGGTGGACATCTTCGCTCAGACGGTGGAAGTCGATCCCGTATTTTTGCGGGGGGAAATGCCCCTCGGATGTGAGCGGGGCACGGTAACTGCGGTGGTGGTCTTTGGGGAAGCGGCCGTCGTATTCGCCGCCGGTGTAGCCTTTGTTGTGACAACTTTGGCATCGCCCGGTGGCAACCGGTGCACGTTGACAGCTGCCACTTGAGCGGTGGGGGGTGTGGCACGCCAGACACCCGGTACCGCGCGTCATCCC
>JALVQH010000020.1 GCA_027031505.1 Campylobacteraceae bacterium
TAATAGTACCGGTCTGCTGCATTTTGATCCGCACCGAATACTCAGGGATCGCATCTTTGGGGACATCGAAGATCACCACGGTTGCCTCCGGGTTGGCGCTCTCAAACAGCGCAATGCGGCTGGCACCGTCGGCTTTGATCGTGACCGGAACCACGGCGCCGTTTTCGGCAATCTCGGGGGTTTTCAGGCCCACACCGTCATCGGCGGCAACTGTTTGGCCGAAAATGGCCTTGATGGCCGCATCGATCCCTTCGGTTGAAGCACCTTTTTTGGCAACATCGTTTTTGATCTTCCAGACATCGGGCAGTTCTTTGCGGTAGTCTTTTGCACTCAAAAAGCCAGGAGCTGCAGCCAAAGCCAAAATACCTGTTCCGTATCCGATAAATTCGCGTCGTTTCATATGGGTTTCCTTTGTGTTGTGATTAATTGATGGTTTTCAGATAGGCGACCAATGCCTGGATCTGATGTTCGTCCAGCCAGCCGTTTTTGCCAAACGGAGGCATCGCCGAGATCGGGTTGGTGGTGTACGGATCGTAGATCTTGTCATGCAGTGCTTTCTCGGGCCAGGCCGACAGGCCGGTCAGTTTCGGGCCGAGACTCCCCGGGCCGTCAAGTGTTTTCCCGTTGGCAGCATGACACGAAATACAGTTGCCGAGATTTTTCGTCTTGAAAATCTTGGCCCCCTCTTTCACCAGAGCATCCCCACTCGCCTGTACGCTGACTGGAATCGCGATTCCGAGGCTTAAGGCCAGTAGTGTTTGTGGTATCCGTCTCATATCAACTCCTTATTTGCTGGCATTGACCATGTAGTCCACGATCGCTTTGACCTGATCGTCTTTCAGACTCATGGCGCCCCCTTTGGGCGGCATGCCGTTGAAGCCTTTGATGGCGTGCGTGTAGAGCGTCTCAGTACCGGCTTTGATCCGGGCAGTCCAGTCACCTTTTTGTCCGACAACCGGCGCCCCGGCTGCGCCGCTGTCATGGCAGGCGGCACAACTGGCCTTGTAGTCGGACTCTGCGGCATTGCCCCCGCTTTCTTTTTTGGATTCTTCCATATTGTAACGGGGTTTTTTGATCGACGGGACGATGCTGTCCGTTGCATCGATAGCAATGTGCATCACTTTGACTTTTTTCGGATCGATGCAGTCTTTCATGCAGCGGTTGCCATGTGAATAGGGATGACGCAGATCGTTGTACTCAAACCCTTTTTCATTGGGCATACGCACCTTTTTGATAAAGTCAGCATCGATGACGGTATCATCTTCGATATCTTTCCCGTCCACCTGAATTTCATTCAACTGCAGGAGATAGCCGAGAATTCCGTACACTTCATCGTTGCTCAACGATTTGGGCGTCGGAAGCGGCATGGCCACCTTGATGTACCAGAAATACGGTGCAATGTGCGAAGCGTAGCTTCCGAGTGTTTTCTCAGGCCCCTCTTCACCGCCGTTTTGTGCCTGGTTGGTGAGGGTCCCTTTTCCACCGACAAGTACCGGGTTTTTCCCGGCGCCCTCACCAAAATCACCATGACACGAGGCACATTTGTTGGCGAACACTTCTGCACCTTTTTCGACCGTCATTTTTCCCGGTGGCAATCCTTTGCCATCAGGCCGGACATCGACATTCCACGCATCGATCATCTCCTGAGTCGGAGTGGTACCAAGATGCGGTTTATAGCCTGTGATCGGCGAGTGATGCACCACACCGTTTTCGACTGCCGGGCGGACAACGGCACCGTCGATGTTGATCTTTTGACCCTTTGTGTTGGTCACAATCCCCCGGTAGGGGTAATGATCCGGATCGGCCACTTCATAGGCAGGTTTTTGAGCCATGTTTTCCGCCTCAAGCATCGCTGATGCACCAAGCAAAAGTGCGGCAGCGGCTACAGCGGTTTTCCACCTGGGATTACGCATTACGGATTTGGACATTGTGCACCTCCCCATTGGCGGATACTTCCCATATCTGCACCGCATTGCGGTGGTAGATAAATTCGGTTCCTTTCTGTTCGAGCAATTCCTGCTCGGTCGGCTGCGTGTAGCCGGTCTCATCGGTCGATCGGCTGCCGATCAGAAGCGGTTTGCCGTCCCATTCGAAGAAAAACTCGAATCGGGTAACCGATTTGGGCAGCTTCTCGCTCGTAATGGTCGCTTCTTTCCATGTCTTGCCGCCGTCGAGTGTCACATCGACGTGTTCGACCTTGCCGCGACCGCTCCAGGCGATCCCGGCGATTTTCATCGGACCGGGTTTCATCCCCTGCCAGTCCCGCTCGGGACACGGAGAGGTGATGACCGAATCGGATTCAAACACCCAGTTGAACATCTTGGCGTGTCCGTCGGGAAGGAGTTCGGTATACTTGGTGTTCTCTTCACGTACCCACCATGCTTTGTCGTCAAACTTCAATCGGCGCAACCACTTGGTCTGCAAGACCCCTTCCCAGC
>JALVQH010000021.1 GCA_027031505.1 Campylobacteraceae bacterium
ATCCAGCCACCCCGTACTCAGCACCCGTTTGGCATACCCCAGCAAATAGGTTGCCTTGGTGATGTAATACCGCGGCTTGGGCCGATCGGCAGAGAGGATCTCATACACGACACGGGCGACCGACTCGGGCCCTTCATTGAACGGAACCCGTCTTGCTGTACCGTTGCGTGAGGCTTCGTATATGTCCTTGAAAACAGAGTGTTCCGTATCAATCCGATCGAGTGAAGCGATGGCTGTTTTGCGGAAGTGGCTGGTAATCGGCCCGGTGTTGAGAATAACGGGATAGATGCCCGTCCCCTTCAGTTCAAGCCTGAGGGTATCGGTAAGCCCTTCGACAGCGTATTTGCTGGCATTGTAAATCCCCCGAAACGGCAAAGCAGTAATCCCCAGTACCGACGAGTGCTGGATGATCTTGCCATGCCCCTGCCGTCGCATGACCGGGACGATCTGACGGGTGCACTCATGCAACCCGAAGAGATTGGTCTCAAACTGCTCCCGCAGCGCTTCCGTCGGCACATCTTCTACCGCACCCATCTGACCGTAGCCGGCGTTGTTGAACCAGGCGTCGATTTTCCCATCCCGAGCCAGAACCGTCTCAATCACTTTGGCAATCTGCTCCGGTTTGCGTACGTCCAGCAGCATCGCATTCTCGAAACCCGATTTCCGGAGCATCTCTACCTCCTCTTCTGTGCGGGCTGTAGGATAGACGTTTATGAAACGATTTTTGAGATAATGGCTCGTCGTCAGACCGATCCCGGTGCTGCACCCGGTAATGACAGTGTTGGTCATGTGCACTCCTTTGAAAATATCGCCACACCAGACAAACAAGCCAAATATTGGTTGGTAAGGCGGACATGAAAAAGTAATGATAGCATAAAGGCATTTATTCTATGGTATAATACTAACTATGCGAAAATTATATATGATACTCTCAAGCCTGCTGGTGATGGGATTGGCGTCCGGATGCGTTCCGGGCTTTTTCAGCAACGATTCTTCTTCCGGCTTCGACGATTTGGAAAAGCAATTCATCAAGGAGTTGTTTGAAGGCCCTTATCTCTGGTATGAGCATGCCAACACTTCCATCGATCCTGCTCCGTATACCACACCTCAGGCATTGATCGATGCCTACAAGTATACCGAACTGGATCACTGGAGTTTCGCGCTTACTGAAAAAGAGTTCAACAACTTTGTCAACCAGAAAAGTGGCGGCTTCGGGATCGGCCTCACTGCCGATTTCCGGGTGCGCTTCGTCCGGATCGATGCTCCGGCCTGGGGCAAAATCGAACGTGGGGACACGCTGCTGACGATCAACGGCAAGGCGGCTACACCGGCTCTGCTGCATGCAGCCGCAGCGTCCGGATCGCCAGGTACTTTTGTTCTCAAGCGTGGCGACAACAATATCACGGTCACGGTAACGCCCCGGGACTACACCTATCATGTCACGCTTGGCCACATCTTTCACCGGGGTGACCACACGATCGGCTATCTCCGCTACGACAGCTTTACGGACAGCTCCGACAAAGAGTTGGCTGAGCGTTTCAAGGCCTTCCATGCAGCCGGAATCGATGAACTGATCATTGACTTGCGCTACAACGGCGGAGGTGTCGTCGATCGTGCAGTGGATTTGATGGGTTACATCAACCATGACCATCCCGGCGAAACGGCGGTTCACCTCGCCTGGAACGACCAATATCGCTCTCAGGATACTACGTACAAATTGCCTTCCTCTCCGGTTTTGGATTCTCTTGGATTGTCGCGAATCTTCTTCCTCGTCACACACAACAGCGCCTCGGCAAGCGAACTGGTCATCAACGGCCTCATTCCCTATCTCGGAAACACCAATGTGATCACGATTGGTACCGCCACACACGGAAAAAATGTCGGGATGGCAGGAGTCGAACACGGTGGATACTACTATTTCCTGATCAATTTTTATGTCAAAAACGCCGACGATACCATCTCTCCGGCTACCGGCATTCCCCCCACCTGTTCCGCCCGGGACGATCTCGCTCATCGCCTCGGTGACGCCAACGAAACCATGCTCAAGGCGGCTCTGTATTACATAGAGCACGATGGCTGCCCTCCGTCTCCACTCTCCAGGCATGTGAGAAGCAGGTCACTAACTGCCCCCCTCCTGATCGACGGGCAGGAGATATTTGACGGCCTCATCGCTCCATGAAAACCCTCTACATCGCCCGCCACGCCAAATCGAGCTGGGATAACCCGACACTGAGCGACTATAATCGCCCGCTCAATGCCCGGGGCGAACGGGACGCGCCCCGAATGGCAGACGCTTTGCACCAGCACAATGTTCAACCTGACCGTATCCTCACCAGCCCTGCACTGCGGGCGCGCACCACAGCAGAGATCTACCACGAGACACTTGGCGGCATCCTTCAGGAGGACGATCGCATCTACGAAGCCTC
>JALVQH010000022.1 GCA_027031505.1 Campylobacteraceae bacterium
TCCTATAGTCACAGTATCAAAAGAGAAGGGATAACATGCATAGAAAACCACACATAGAAATAGCAGGAAAGTACGGGTGAGAGGATTTGGCGAAACACGATCACCGATCACCTGACCCCTATACCCCAATCACCTTGTCTCGCGTGTCTCGGTGTCGAGCCGCTATACGGCCTACCGCATCAAACGGTATGACCGGCTGATGGTCAATCTGTACGGTGATTTTGATTTGGCACTGCCTCCCAAAGGGCTGCTGGTGGACGATACCGGCCGGATCACGCTGCCGCTGATCGGACGGGTGCGGGTGACCGGATTGACGCAGCCCCAGGCTGCCGGCCGGATCCAGACATCGCTTCGGCGCTTTTATCCCGATGCGATCGCAGCAGTGGAAGTGCTCGACAAAGAGGTGTATGTCGTCGGAGATGTCACCAAACCCGGAGCGATCCCCCTGCTGCATGAGAAAACGACGCTGCTCAAGGCCATCAGCCATGCCGGCGGATTCAAGGACAGTGCCAACAAAGAGTTCATTTATCTCGTACGCGAGGAAAAGGGGTCAGGTGATAACGATAACTCATTCCCTACTCCTTCTGATGACGCTATTTATCGCTGGCTGTGATATGCCCAGTACTTTAGCAATGCTATGCCGAGAGTCGCCTTGCTTGATCATTTGAGCATCTTCATATTAGATTATCATTATCACCTGACCCCTTAGCTCTGACCCCTTAGCTCCAGTAAAATTGCTATCCACGCCTCCCAAACAACAAACTCAAAGGCAAACACCAAAAAGTCACCCCCTCCTGTGTCAGCGGCAGCAGATGATCCCCTCCGTAAAAAATATACCCGGCTCGAAACGCCTCACCCACATTGTGCGTCAGGCGCAGGAGCCCTCGGGCAAATTCGGGCTTGAGGGTTGCCGAGGCTTTTACCTCGATCCCCACGATGCTTCCATCGGATCGCTCCAGTACCAGATCGACCTCGTACTGGGCTTCACGATAGTGGAAGATGGTGGTCATCTCCCGCGCATACGTGGTGTGCTTGAGCAGCTCCGCATAGACGAAATTCTCCACCAGATTCCCCAGCATCTCCCGCTCCCGTACCATCAGGCGCTCGGCATCG
Source organism: Campylobacteraceae bacterium (assembly GCA_027031505.1). GTDB lineage: Bacteria > Campylobacterota > Campylobacteria > Campylobacterales > Sulfurovaceae > S017-3. Next base: position 1,114 of record JALVQH010000022.1, read on the forward strand.
ACTCCCAACAGATGGGCGACCAACCCCGTATCGACAAAATGGAGTTTCGGTGTTTTGTACTCCCGTTTGCCCCGATGGGTAAAGTACGGATTGACACGCCGCACGAGGAACAACCCTTCGAGCATCTCGATGTCACGCTTGACCGTCACATCCCGAATCCGCAGATGCTTGGCGAGCGAAGCGTATTTGAGCAGACCGCCGGTGTTGGAGGCGAGAATCATCAACAGTTTTTTGATCTCGAGGCGGTTTTCTTCCCGCACGCGACGGATCAGGGACAGATCCTTTTCGATCCGTGCTTCGATATAGCTGGCAAACCATCCAGCGCGCGATCGACTGTTCAACCCTTGCACCGAAGGAAATCCCCCAACGATCATCGCCTCCACCATCTCTCGATAGGGGATCGGAACAAAATCAAATGCGGCCATCTCCTCATCAAAAAGCATATCGACGATGTTCTCTCTCCTCCCTGCTGTTTCAAACATCGAAAAGGGATAGAGTTGCAGCCCAACCATCCGTCCTGCCAGCGACTCTTTGATCGTCGACATCCGAAACAGATCGGCACTGCCGGTCAAAAGGAACCTCCCCGGCTCCCCCCTCTCATCGACCGAGATTTTCAACGCCCGGACGATCTCCGGTACCATCTGAATCTCATCGATCACCGCCGGTGTGCGTGCCATCTGGCGGACAAAAAGCCTCGGATCGGCCTGGGCGCTCAGACGCACCGCATCCTCATCAAACGTATAATACGCCATCCCCAGCCTGCGTGCAATCTCCCGACTCAACGTCGTCTTGCCGCTCTGCCTCGGTCCGGAGATCATGACGATCCGGAAATCCTTCACAAACTCCAAAACAACCGGAGTGATATTACGATATGTATACATACCCATCCTTTCGAAGTTTATTGTACCATAGTATGAGTTTTCATGGATTTAATTATGAGTTTGCATGGGATTAAATATGAATCTGCATATATTTTATAGAGGATATTTGTGTCGAGCAGGTAGTTCCCGTTCAATAAGAGCATTACTTTGTGTGAACCTGACTATTTACAAAAAAAGTGTATAATCAAACCATGGGAAAAATGGATGAGATAAAAGAAGAGATCGGCTGGCTCAAGCTCTGGCTTGGTATCTTAATCGTAACAATGTTCAGTATGATTGGATGGGGTATCTCGCATATCGGCAGCATAAGTAATGGCATGCTGTGGTTGGATGGCATTGCAGTCGTGATCATTGCAGGGATTGTCGCACGTATCAATTTTGTGGCAATCAAGAAAATAAGAAGCTTAAAGGATTTGTAATGGAACTGATGTTCGCAATGGTTTTCATTTTTGCCGTAGGGGTATTGATTTATAGCAGCTGGCAGGCGATGCGGATATAGGATTATGTGCGGATTGTCTTAATTATGGTTGAGGTTGTGTATGAACCCCGCAACCCATCCAATCGACACCAGATAAAACTCATACAATTATAGCCAATGCAATATATACATTTCCCATGACACCACCTCGATTTTACCTTGGGCTACCGTCTTGTACTCCCCATCTATGAGGATTTCGCAATACTCCTCAAGCGCCTCGACGATGATGATGTTTTTTTCGCTTGCTTTGTGTATCCCTTTTGCACTGCTGCTCCCAACTCTTCACATATCGTGCTATTATATCCAAAGTAAGACAAAAATAACCGTTTTTTGTTCCTCAGTCACTGAAGTGTATCTGAGCAGACCGCCGACATTGGAAAATAGAACGCTCGATAGTTTTTGATCTTGAGGCGGTTATCCTCCCACATGCAACGGATCGGAATAGATCTTTTTTTGAGCCATGCCCCTTGACAGTCATCAACTCCGGATCGCCCGGATCGGCTCCTGTGAAAGTAAGCATGAGGGTACCTAAAATTATGGTGAAGTCGGTCACATCTGCACAATCCAGTCAAATTTCGCTATAATCTTCACCATGATGACATTGGATTGGATCATCGCTTGTGTCAAAAGAGAAGATTACTTCTTTTCACAGCATGCGGACGAAGAGAGAATGAATGATAACCTCACCATAGGCGAGATAGAGGAATCTCTTCTGCAAGGCTCGATTCTGGAAACATATCCGGACGATAAGCGGGGAAGCAGTTGCCTGGTGGTTGGCTTCACAAAAACGGGAAAGCCAATCCACGCTGTATGTGGCCAAAGTGGAGAGAGGTTGGTCATCATCACCGTTTACATCCCGACTCCTCCGAAATTCATCACACCTTATGAAAGGGGAACACCATAATGCAGCAATGCAGTTTCTGTGGCAACAAACACTTAAAAACAACGGTGACAGAATACACCTATCGGCAAAATGGTGCCTATATGATTTTTCAGAATGTACCGGCGATTCAGTGTGAATTCTGTGGTGAGAAATACTTCGATGCCAATACGCTCAAACGGATTGAAAGTGAATTCATTGCGGTCAAAAACGGTACACGTCATACAAAAGAGATTCGAGTGCCTATAGAAGACTTTTCAGCGTTGGATGTTGCTTGAGAAAGCAACAGGGTGTACTGGCGCTATTTTTTCATGCTCCCAATGCCTCCCAAACAACAAGCTCAAAGGCAAGCACCAAAAGGTCACCCCCTCTTGTGTCAACGGCTAAAATAAACCCCACCATAAAAATATACCCGGCCTGGAACACCTCATACACATTACGAGACAGTGACAGGTAGAATGCCCATTCTGTCGGAGTTTAATGTAACATAGTATGAATTTTCATGGGTTTAATTATGAGTTCACACTCCTTTCCCCAGCCGAATCTGAAACAACTGCCGCTCCGGCTCGATGAGCTTGAGCCGCCCCTTGTATGTGGTCAGCGAAAACGAACTCACCTCATAGTCGATCCCGGCACTATCGAGTACCTGCACCATCTCGGAGAGGTTTGCCAGGGTGATGGCGTGAATGAGCATGATGCCCCCCTCTGCCAACCGTTCGTACAGATAAGGCAATCGGGCGATCACTGCCGATCCGCCGCCGCCGACGCAGATCCGAGCGCGGGTGGTGGGTTCTATTTCAAAGAGCTTTTCTGCCTCCCCCTCGTGCAGCACCGTATCGATCACACGGTGTTCTCGGAGGTTCTGGCGGATGTATTCGCACCGCTGGGGTTGTTTCTCGAAGAGTACCGTTTTGACCCGGTAGCGCTTGTATGCATCGATCGCACAGCTTCCGCTTCCGGCTCCCACGTCCCACAAGATCTGATTGGGCGCCAGATCCAGACTGTTCAGGGCAAAATGGCGTTTGTAGCGCTTGGTGATCATCCCCCGTTCAGTAACCAAATCGGCATCCTCCGAGATCGCTGTTCGGGGCGCAAATGTCCGCCGCAGGAGCAGCACATAGGGCTGAGTGAGGTCAAAGCGCTCCTCGATGTGAGCCAGTGTTACCTGCCTGATCACCTCATCCTCATACCCCAATTTATAGCCGATGGTGATCTCCACGGCATCCTCAGGTAAATACTGCATCGCCTCGGCAAGACGCGCAGGGGTCTGGGCATCGCACAGTATGAAGGTGTACTCCTGCGCCAGCATCACCTCCAGATCGATCCGACTGCGCCCGTGGAGCGAAAACACCCCCACTTGGTTTTGGGCAATGTACAGACGGGACAACAGATAGCTCAGCGACGACGTATTGTCCACGAATCGTACCGCCCCTTCCGGCAACGCCCTGGCGATCAAAGGCGCAGCAGAATAAAAAAGGGGTGAGCCGGTGACGACATAGAGGATGTTTTGATCGGCATGGTGCTCGAGCAGGTAGGCTTTGGCCTCCTGGTATCCCAGTTTGAGGATACGCTCCCCCTCTTCGGTAAAATTGCGATCGCAGACGATCACATCGAACGCCTCCCTATCGACCCGCACCCCCTCGAAGGTATAATCCCCCATGCCGTTGCCCGCTATCGTTACCATCACTTACCTCACTATCTGTATCTCAATCTCCAGATCCGGGAACCACCTCCGCATCACCTCGGCAGCCCGCCTCTCGACCCATTGGTGGAACACCTCACGGTATTCGCCCAGCTCGGTGAGGAGCCCTTTGACGGTGCGAAACCTCTTCTCTTCCACCACAGTTGCAACTCTCGAACGGCTATGAGACTCGGGCGGACTCGATGGCGACAAAGGAGCGCCCAACCCCTGAAAGGGGCGCTTGCGTTCGCGACTGCCAGAGCTATCGAGTCCGCCCGAAGGTTCCTCGGAAATCCTTATTCCCCACTCCGCTTCAATCTCTTTGCACAGTACTCCAAAATCGATCGAACCGAAACGGTTGTGGGTGTTGCGAAACCCCTGCATCACTTTGACCCCCTTGCCGATCCCACAGACGAACACCGCCCGCTTCAGACCACTCTGCGCCACGATAAAGAGCGCATCGTAGACGTAGTTGCCCACCTCCACGATCTGCACCGCCTCGAAACGCTCTTTGGCATACGCCAGCGAAGCATTGCCCAGCGTCAAAACCGCTGTATCAATCCCATCTGCAGCAATGACGGCTACTTCTGCACGGATCGAGTCGAGATACGCTTCATGTGAGATGGGCTTGACCCATCCGGTCGTTCCCAGGATCGAGAGCCCTCCCAGCACGCCGACCTTGGCATTGGCCGTATACCGGGCGATCGTTTCACCGTCTTCAATGCCAATCGTCGCATAGAGCTCACGATCGATCCGATCGGCAAACCGCGCATACTGTGCCTCGATCGCCTCCAGCGGACGAGGATTGATCGCCGGATATCCCACCGGCGGCTTGAGCCCCGCGCGGGTGACGACCCCGACACCCTCCCCGGCATAGAGCCGAAGCTTGCCGATCACATAGGGGGAGTGCTCTCGCGGATTGCGCATCAAATCCTCCAGCCGATCGCTCACGGCAGCCACGATCAGACACCCTTTTGTGACATCGAGATCGTCATTGTCCATCTTTTCCGTAACAGTCTGCGCACGCTCCCCCGAAACACACCACGCCTCCAGCGCCCGCCCAAACGCCAGCGCGGCACTTACCCCGGTGGTGTAGCCGCGGCGGAGGGTGCTCATGGGACGTGCCTTCTTGCAGCTTCAGGAGCAGGGACTTCAGTCCCGTCCCTCATTATTCTATCGAATCTCACCATATCAGGAGGCGGGACTTCAGTCCCGCAGCGCAGGGTTGAAACCCTGCCTCCAGGATAACCAATTGTTCTCAGACACGATGTTGCATCTTCTGAAAAAGATCGATAGACCTCCTTCTCAGGAGCAGGGACTTCAGTCCCATTCTCTACTGTTCCATACAATCTCACCATCTTGACGGGGCTAAAGCCCCTGCTCCTTGTATACGCGCATCTCGATCCGATTTTCAGTGATCGCCTTGTTGTCCCGGATAGCACGCAGGATCTCTACCCACTTCTCCCGGTCAAAGGTGTGGGTCTGCTTGAGCCAAAGTTTGTCGTTAGGAGCCGGAGCATTGATCTGTGCTACCTGACGGAAGCGGCACGCCCCCTGACAGAGACTCCGACTGATTTTGATCCGCTGCGCACCGGTATGAAACCCCATCTCCCTGGCCACCCCCCGCAGCCATGCCGCCTTCTCCTCTCCGCCTGCCTTGGCGCACCGCTCATCGGAGCAGATGTAGACGATGGCGTGGTAGTACATGATGGGCTTGTCGGGATCGAGCTTTTTGGGCTTGCAGGCGTACCCTTCGGCTACTTCGCTTCCCATAAGGTTACGTATCGGGGTACTTTCATTCGTATCCACAGATCACCTCGATGAGTGGTTTTTTGGCGATGCGACAAAGGAGCACCCAACCCCTGAAAGGGGCGCTTGCGTTTGCGACTGCCAGAGTATCGCCCAAAAACCACTCCTTTTTCTGCATACAACGTTTGAAAGCAGGAACTCATTTCCCATTATATCGCGTCCCCCCGTCATAATCCTGGATCGTTTTGTAGATCGCATGGAGGGTGGCGACCACCTGGGGTGACCCGCCGAAACGCCCCTCCATGATGATCGCCGGCACATCAAACGCCTCGGCAAATTTCCGGCCATACGCTTTGGACTCAACGACATTGACAAAGCCTACCGGAAACAGCAGCAGCGCCACTTGGCTAAGATCCACCCCTTCGGACAACAACGTATTGATCGCCGCATAGATAAACGTCGGGGCATTGCCGCACGCGAGGATCATCGGCCCGTCCCGGTGACGTCGGATCGCCTCAACTGCTGCTGCGTAGCTGCGTGTCGTCCCGTTGGCTTTGGCCGATTCGAACGCGAACGGCTCGTTGACATAGCAGACCGCTTCGTTGCCATACGTCTCCAGATAGAAGCTGCTCAGCCCCACCCGGATCATATTGACATCCAGCACGATCCGCGCCCC
>JALVQH010000023.1 GCA_027031505.1 Campylobacteraceae bacterium
GGCAAAAAAACAGCCGTCATCACCAAGCTCCATCCGCTTCGCAGCCATTCGGGTGCAGCCCAGGGAGGGATCAATGCTGCACTGCGTGAGGACGATTCGACCGAACTCCACGAATTTGATACCGTCAAGGGGAGCGACTATCTCGGAGATCAGGATGCCATCGAACTGATGTGCTCCAGGGCTCCCGAGACCGTCCGCTGGGCGGAGCGGATGGGGGCGATCTTTTCCCGGACGGACGAGGGGACGATCGCGACCCGCCCCTTCGGCGGACAATCCAAACCCCGTGCCTGCTACGCCGCTGACCGAACCGGTTTGACGCTCCTGCAGACGATGTATGAACAAGCTTTCCGTGCCGGGATCGAGGTATTTGACGAGTATTACGCTGCCGATCTCCTCTACGAAGACGGCAAAGTCAAAGGTATTGCCGCGTTTAACCTGCGTGACGCCCAGCCGGTAATCTTTAACGCCAGAGTCACCCTGTTTGCTACCGGAGGATACGGGCGGGCATACAAGATCAACTCCAACGCCCATGCCAACACCGGTGATGCCCTCTCCATCGTCGCCCGCAAAGGCTTACCGCTGGAAGACATGGAGTTTGTCCAGTTCCATCCGAGCGGGCTGGGAGGATCGGGGATCCTCATCTCCGAAGCAGCCCGGGGTGAAGGGGGACGCCTCTACAACAGCGAAGGGGAGCGTTTCATGGAAAAATACGCCCCCAACGCCATGGAACTTGCCAGCCGCGATGTCGTCAGCCGGGCTATCATGCAGGAGATCCGGGAAGGGCGCGGTGTCGGCCCGAACAAAGACGCCGTTTACATCGATCTGACCCACCTTCCGGATGAAACCATTCTCACCAGGCTTCCCGAACTGCGCGAACTGGCCATTACATTCCTCGGACAGGATATGCTCAAAGAGCCGATCATGATCGCCGCCACGGCCCACTACTCGATGGGGGGTATCCCCGTCAATACCCGCTGCCAGGTGCGCAAGTCTCCGACAGAGTTTGTCGAAGGCTTCTATGCGGCCGGGGAGTGCAGCTGCGTCAGCGTCCACGGCGCCAACCGGCTTGGCGCCAACAGTCTGCTCGAAGCCCTGTTCTTCGGCCGTGAAGCGGGCAAGGCGATGATCGAAGATCTCGACGGTATCGCACTGACAAAAGCCACCGTCGCAGATGCGCAAACCATGATCGATGAGTTTAACTGGATCCGGGAGAACAACGGTGACGAACGGGTGCCGGATCTGCGCGAGGAGCTTCAGACCAGTATGACAATGGATGCCGGCGTGTTCCGAACCGCCGAATCGCTGGAACGCCAGAAACGCAAACTTCGGGAATTGCATGCACGGTACAAAAACATCCGTATCGATGACAAATCCGATACCTACAATACCGATCTGCAGGAGGCGATCGAGCTGGGACACATGATCGACTTCAGCCTCTTTATCGTCGAAGGGGCTCTCGCACGGGAAGAGAGCCGTGGAGCCCATTTCCGCGAAGACTTCCCGACACGGGATGATGCGCGCTTCATGAAACACACCTACGCCACAATGAACGAGGACTATTCGATCCATCTTGAATACGGTGAAGTGGTCATGGGTAAATTTGAACCCCAAGAGCGGAAGTATTAAGGAGCCCAAATGAGCACAGTTACACAAAAAGTTACCATCAAAGCTTTTCGCTTCAATGCCGAGACTGATTATCTCCCCTACTACAAAACCTACGAAATGGAAGTGGGCAAAGATGAGCTGATCCTCGACCTGCTCAACCGGATCAAATGGGAGTATGACGGATCGTTCAGCTATCGCCGCAGCTGCCGCCACGGCATCTGCGGAGCCTGCGGGATCAAAGTCAACGGCAAACCGGTACTCTCATGCAAGCAGAATGCCCTCGAACTGGTTGATCTGTTTGGCGATGAACTGGTCTTCGAGCCCCAGAGTCAGAAGCGGGCGATCAAAGATATGATCATCGACAAAGGGGATTTCTGGGAGAAGCATGCGGCCGTCAAGCCCTATGTCGAAGCCGATATCGAGGCTCATCCGGCATCGGAAACGATCATGCCGCAGACCAAAGTGGAACAATTCCTCGATGCCGACTACTGTATCCAGTGCGGCGGCTGCCACTACGCCTGTCCGGTGCTTGAGGTCAATGACCAATTCTTTGGTCCGGCAGCCTTTGCTGCGGCCTACCGTTTTGCGATCGATCCTCGGGACAATGCGGCAACGGAGCGTCTCGAGTCAACCGCCCAATTGGGTCAGGGAGTCTGGGACTGTGTCAAATGCAACGAATGTGTCGAAGCCTGCCCCAAGGAGGTCAATCCCTTCGAAAAGATCACCCGGCTTCACAATATGCAGTTTGAACAAGGGGTCGCCAAACGTAACGTTGCTACCAAACACGCCGAAGGCTTCACCCGCTCGATCAAAAAATTCGGCTATCTCGACGAGCAGGATATCGTCCTCTACTCCGAAGGTCCTGGTGTCGTCAAACACCTCAGCGAAGCCCTCAAGATGGTCAAAGCCGGCAAAGTCCACCCATTCGATATCATGAAGAAAAAAATGCCGCGCAGCGAAAACCTCGATGAGATCCGCACAATCATCGACAAAGTTCAAACAAGTAAACTGGATTAAGGAGAAGCCGATGTCTAAACTCAAATATGCCCTCTACACCGGATGTACGGCAAAAGAATCAACCCCGGAACTGCTCTCCTCGACACTCGCAGTCGCCAGAAAACTCAACATTGAGCTGGTCGATCTCGTGGAGGCAAGCTGTTGCGGGGCAAGCCACCTGCAGGATTTTGATGAGCTCCTGTCCTTGACCCTCAACGCCCGCAACATCTGCTACGCCGAGCAGCGGGGACTCGATGTGGTCACCATCTGCAACACCTGCCAGCTCAACCTTGTCACGACCAAAGAGCGCCTCGACCACGATCCCGAAATGAAAGCCAGAGTCAACGAAGCGCTGGCCGAGTTTGGTCTGGAATACAAAGGAACCTCGCAGGTGCGCCATTTTCTGTATGCGCTGATCGATGATTATGGACTGGACAGTATTCGCGAAAAAGTCGTCCAGCCCCTCAAAGGCCACAACATAGCCCCTTTTTACGGCTGCCACAATATTCGCCCGAGCCACCTGCACCACAAGCACAACCTGCCCCAGCCTGAACTCGAAGCCAGCGAGGGGGGCGGAGAAGTCTCTTATGAATCCGAAGAGTTCCTCGGCAAATACAACCGCCATGAAAACCCTTACGCTCCCACATCGCTCGATGATCTGATCAAAGCGCTCGAAGGAAACGCTGTGGAATATGAGAGTAAAAACAAGTGCTGCGGCTTCCATGTCGATCTTCAGGCGCCCGCGACCAGTAACGCTCTCAGCGGTACCGCACTACTCGATGCGATCGATAACAGTGCCGACATGATGGTCACCCCCTGCCCTCTGTGTCAGCTCAATCTGGATCTCAAGCAGGAGAGTGCCGGCAAACAGCTCGGACGGGATATCGAACTGCCGGTGCTTCACATGCCTCAGATGGTGGCTCTGGCTCTGGGGTGCACTCCCGAAGAGATTGGCCTGGATCACAACGTCACCAGGGCCACCCATCTGATGTACGAGATGTGATCCACCCCGGGACTCCCTCCCTCACACACAGGTGCGCCATTGCGCACCTTGCTCGCTCTCCTTTTCTCATAAAAGTTCTGCAAAGCAAAACATACCAAAATTTCTAATTTCTAATTTCTAATTTAATTGTTGTATAATCCCCTATTGCCAATTTTAAGGAGAACAACATGGATGCAATCAAAATATTGGGAAGTCTGCTCAGCAGCGGAGCTCTGACGAGAGGTTCCAGCGGAGGAGATATCCTGGGAAGCTTGCTCGGTGCGGCACTGGGAGGCGCCTCAGCGCAGCCAACCCACGGCGGCGGAGGCCTGGGCGATCTGCTCGGCAGTGTATTAGGCGGGAGCGCAAACCGGCAGAGTTCCGGAGGCGGATTGGGTGACCTGCTCAGCAGTGTACTGGGGGGCGGACACAAAAGCACCTCTTCCGGCGGAGGTCTCGGCGATCTGCTCGGCGGAGTTCTCGGCGGCGGATCCGGCAACCGCTCCAATGGTCTCGGTGACCTGCTCAAAGGCGGATTGGGCAGTTTGCTCGGCGGAGCAGTTGCCAGGCATGTCCAGACCGTTGATCCCGATGCTCCGACCCCCATGCCGGATGATTACAGCATGCTCCCAAACGATCTGGAGCCGAAACAGGCCAACGAACAAGCCACACTTATCATTCGCGCCATGATCAATGCAGCCAAGGCAGATGGAAAATTTGATGAAACTGAGCAGAAGGCTCTGATGGACAAATTGGGGAATTTGACACAAGATGAAATCGATTTTATCCAAAGTGAATTTCGCAAACCTCTTGATGTTCAAGCGTTTGCCAACGACGTACCCCGGGGAATGGAGCATCAGATTTATGCCCTCTCTCTGAGTGCGATCGACCTTGACGAAAAAAGTGAAGCCCGGTATCTTGGTCAGCTGGCACAGGCGCTGCGCATCAATCCGGATGAAGCCAACCAGATTCACGACCAACTCGGAGCACCAAAAATTTTCGCTTAGATTGCGCACCATGACACATCCTGCGAAGGGAGGACAGGATGTGCATGCGGAAAAACTGCCTTTCCGGACTCAGATCAACCCCAGCTCTCCCAGCAGACCCTCAACAGCCGGCGAAATCTCCGCCAGCTTCTCATACAGCGTACCAAAAGCTTTGTCCTCGGCATACCACTCTTCAATGTGCTTAAAAGAGCTGCTTTTTTCCGCTTCAGTGAGATTGGCTTTTTCGATGTGGTTTCGGATCGTTTCGAGTACCTCTTCTTTTTTTCGGTGATGCATGGTTCCGGCTCCTCTTTTTCAAATTTTCAGAGAAACCTTATCGGTTCCTCTGCATACAAGATTCTACGACTTGTGGCTGCTCGAAACTTCTCCGGCATCGACACGCCTGGAGAATTCTGTCTCTTTCCCCTCGGCGAGGAGTTTGGCCTGACCGATCCAGTCATCCCGGAATGCCCGGCCGGGGAAGGAGACCTGGTGATCGATCCAGCGGGCTTCCTTGTCTGTCCAGGCAGCAATTTGATCGAAATGAAATACTCCGATACCGTTAAGAAGCGCCTCGATTTTGATTCCGATCCCCTTGATGCGGGTGAGGTTATCTTTTTCTCCGTTGCGGGGAGCTTTGAGCAAACTGTCCGGTTTGTCATCGTCAGAAGGAGCTTCCGCATCCTCCTTTTCTTCGGTTTCCGTTCTGGAATCGGTTTGGTCAGCTTTGGCCGCTTTCTCTTCTGTTTTTTCAGGTACCGTTTCATTTGAAGCGGCTGCTTCCTCTTCATGTGCCGCCGGTGCGGTTTCGGACTCGGATGTTTCCCGCTCTGCGGATTCTGATTCGCGGAAAGAGCCCTCAACATCCTGCATAAGCCCCTGAATCTCGCTCTCTGAGGCCGCATCCGTCTCTTCCGCTATATTCTCCGAATCGGCTGTATCGGATCGATCCGTCTCTTCCGCATCGTTGCAGTCACCGTCATCGGTTGTATGGGGGTCATGAACGGTGCCGGACTTGTAGATATTTTTCGGGCAGCTGGATCTGCCGAACAGATAACCGATGATCAGTCCAAGCAGCGCAGCAAGGACAAGACAAAGAATAATCTGGGATGCAATTGCTAACATGGTTTATTCTCCTATAATTTTGAATTCAACACGGCGATTTTTCGCCTTGTTCTCAGCCGAATCGTTCGGCACTACGGGATCGCTCTCTCCGTACCCTTTTGCCCGGAGCCGAAACGGATCAATCTGCAGCTTTTCAAGTGCATGCAAAACCCGGTTGACCCGCTCCTGAGAGAGCTTGAGATTGGCGGCATCGTCACCGTCGCTGTCGGTATATCCTGCGATCTCCACGCGGATATCGGGGTGATTCTGAAGGATGGTGCCGATTTGTTTCACGATCGCTTCCCCTTCAGGGGTCAGCCGGGAACTTCCACTCTCGAAGGTGATTCGTGCATCACGCAGTATGCTGCCGATCTCCTGCTGAAACGCCCGGCGTTCAGCGTCACTGACGGCCGGCGGCGGAACGACCCGGGTATCATTGCGGTATGCAACTCCCTGCGCATTGGCAGCAAGCAGACGCTCCATCATATTTTTGTCGTTGGGCGTCGGTACTTCGCCCGAGACCGTGAGTTGATTGTTCTGAAAGCGAATCGCTCCGCTGCGATAGTTGGCGGCAAAAGCCGGGATCAGCTTTTGTGTCAAAGCGATTACCCGCTCCCCTTCCCGCCCGTCATCCTGCGCAAGTTTACCCTTTTGATAAAGCACTCCAGCCTCGTCAAAACTCTTCTGCAGAGCAGAAATCTCTTCGGCGGATCCGAATACCCCTTCGAGAGTAAAAAGCGACCCTTTTTTGGTCAGCTCGAAAGCAATCGGATCCTTCTGGCTCCCTTTGGGGGGTTGGGGTGTGCGGACATGTGTCTCGTTGGTATAGTGTACCAGTCCTGCATTCTCTGCAAGGAAAGCATCCATCTCCTTCATGTCGGCTTCCGTAGCTACGTCGCCGTTGATCTCGAAAGCACCATCGACATAGGCAAATGTCCCATTCTGATAGAGGGAGAGAAACTTGGGAATCAGTTTCTGCGCAGCCGAAATACTCTCCCCTTCTTCGAGATACTTGTCTTGAAGGATCACGCCGTTTTCAAATACAATCCCTTCCTGATGCAAAGCGCTCTGCAATGCATGAATCTGAGGCACATTGGCAAAAGAGCCCCTCAATTGAACGTGGGCTCCCTGCTTGGTTACCACAAAACTGATGGGTTTTTTGTCTGCATCGATGTTGTCCGGAACACCATCCCTGTCCCGATCGGCCGGCATGCTTCTGGCATCAAGAGGATCGGTGCCTTCCGCCTTCTCGAGTGCGTTGCCGTAACGATCACCGTCGGTATCGTTGTCCGGGTCAGTATTTTCGGCATCCAGCTCATCGGGAACACCATCAAGGTCACTGTCATCGAGTGCCGATTCGAGTGCATCGATGATGCCGTCATGATCCCGGTCGGCTGTGAGTCCCTCAATGCCATCTTTTTTCCCGTCGGCATCGGTATCCGAGAGGATCGGATTGAGTCCCGCTCTGATCTCATCGGCATCGCTCAGTCCATCATGATCCTGATCCGGCATCGCATCGGCATCGGTGATCACAATAGCAGCTTTTTCGTGTGTCGCAGCCGCCGGAGTCGTCATCAGGGGATCGTGGATATGACGCCAGGTACAAACGACAATCAACAGAATCAGCAGGCAAATCCAAAAACCGATTTTGTTACATCTTTTCAGCACATTTTCTCCTTTCGTAAATATAAATGTGTATCTGCATTCTATTCAAACATAGTTTAAAAACA
>JALVQH010000024.1 GCA_027031505.1 Campylobacteraceae bacterium
TTTTGCGTCGACCTCTTTCTGGATCTGGTCGATGACGTGGCGGTTTTCGGGTTTAAACAGGTGCTTGTAGCGCCCCTGGGCTCCGAGGTAGTCTTCGACTTTGACGATGTTTTTGGGGCGGTAGAGGATGTTGAGCTCTGTGCCGTTGATGATCTCGTAGATGGGGAACATCAGCGAGTCGGTCGCCAGATCGGTGACGTGGACGGTGTCTTTGGGGTCGAACTTCCACTCGGTGGTACACGCCGAGACGGTGTTGATGAAACAGGGGCCTTCGGTGTCGAGAGCTTTCTGGAACCCTTTGGCCATGATTTTCCATTTGTTGGGTGCCAGCTGGGCGACGTAAGGGGCGCCGTGGGCAGCCATGATCGCGACGATGTCTTTTTTGCGCTGGGTTTTTCCGTAGCTTTCGCTTCCGGCCTGTGCGGTGGAGGTGTGGGCGCCGATCGGGGTCGAAGAGGAGCGCTGACCGCCGGTATTGGCGTAATTTTCATTGTCGAGGACGATGTAGGTGAAGTCGTGCCCCCGCTCGATCGCACCCGAGAGCCACTGGAAGCCGATATCATAGCTCGATCCGTCCCCGCCGAACGCGACGAATTTGACCGGAGCGTCGGGGTCTTTGAGGGTGCCCTTTTTCTTGCGGGCTTTGTACATGGATTCGGCACCGGCGATCGCCGAAGCGGCATTCTCAAATCCGATATGGATCCACGACGTATCCCACGAGGTGTAGGGGTAGACTGCCGTGGAGACTTCGAGGCAGCCGGTGTTGGTGCTGATGACGAGATTGTCATCGGTGGCGTTCATCAGCTCCCGGACGATCATCGAGTGGGCGCAGCCCGGGCACAGAAGGTGCGCGCCTTCAAACCGCTCGTTGACGGTGGAAAATTCTTTCAGGTTTTTGATATTGGTGATCGCCATGCTTAGCTCCTTTTGGTCTCAAAAAATCCGAGTTTGGGCCCGCGAAGGCCGCTGAACTGCTGGATGGGTGTAGTGATGTGTCCGGCATCGGCGTGGGCTTTCTGTTCTTTGAGGATCCGTTTGGCCTCTTCGACCGAGAAGTCACGTCCGCCGAGTCCGTAGATGAAGTTGGTGATGAGTGGGCGGTTCTGCGTCGTGTAGGCCGCGGCGCTGATTTCGTTGAACAGTGCCCCCATGGCACCGCCGGGAGCCGATTTGTCCATCGCGGCAATCGCTTTGAGCGGACTGCCGTCGATGACGTCGCGGATCAGATCGAACGGGAAGGGGCGGAAGACGCGCGGGGCGATGACACCGGCCTTGATCCCCTCATCCTTGCGGAGCTCTTCGGCAGCAAGACGTGCCGTCTCGACGGAGGAACCCAGCGCCACGATGGCCACTTCGGCATCGTCGAGGAGATAGGTTTCGACCCGCTTGTATTCCCGACCGGTGAGGGCTTTGAAATCAGCAAAGATCTCTTCGATTACTGTGCGCGAATCCATGAGAGCCTTGTGCTGTTTGGCTTTGTGCTCGAAGTGCCAGTCCTCTTCGGTCTGCGCGCCATGTGTAACCGCACGGGTGAAGTCGAGCATCTCATCGACCGGGACATAGTCGCCGACGAATTTGTAAGCTGCTTCGTCCTGCAGCGGATTGACCTTCTGTGCCTTGTGGGAGGTGGTAAATCCATCCTGATGCACCATCACCGGAAGGCGGACATCGAGGTGCTCGCCGATCCGGAAGGCACACAGGGTCAGATCGTACGCCTCCTGCGCGTTGAACGCATCGAGGTTGATCCATCCGGCGTCACGTCCCATATACATGTCGGAGTGATCCCCGCGAACATTCAGAGGGGACGCGAGCGCGCGGTTGACCACCGTGAGGACGATGGGCTGGCGCATACCGGAGGCCTGGTAGAGCACTTCGGCCATGAGGGCAAACCCCTGGGAAGAGGTCGCCGTCGCGACCCGGCCACCGGCCGCCGCGGCACCGACGCACGCCGACATCGCGGCATGCTCCGACTCGACCATGACGAACTCACCGTCGACGTAGCCGTTGGCCACATAAGAGCCGTACCCTTCGACGATGGGGGTCGAGGGGGTGATAGGGTAGGCTGCGACGACATCGACCTGCGCCTGGCGCAGCGCCTGTGATGCGGCGTAGTTGCCGTCCCAGACCTCTATTTCGTTGATTTCAAACTTTTTTGCCATAGGGATCCTTTATTGCTCTTTTTTCTTTTTCTCGGGCCACTGAGAGAGGGCGACGTCGAGGTCTTCGTTGGTATCAAACATCAGCAGAGACTTGGGGTTGGTGGGGCACACTTCGACGCAGACACCGCACCCCTTGCAGTGATCATAATCGATCCCGAGCATCTGTTTGTCACGGGAGATGATGGAAGTGTCCGGACACCAGACCCAGCAGTTCTGGCAGTCGATACAGATATCGCTGTTGTACACCGGCTTCAGGACGCGCCAGGAGGCGACGGTGGCGGTATACGAGTTGAAGTCGGAGTAGTCACGATCCTCCGGGCGGATATGGGCGACATCTTTGACCGGCTCGGCAAAAGAGTCGAGGACGACCCCCTGTGTCACTTCATCCCAGCCGACTTTTGTCTCGGCGCCGAGTTCGCGGATTCCTCTCTTGGCAGTTCCAGGTACGTTTTGACTCATGACTCTCTCCTACTTCACTTCGTTGTAAGCGCGGGTAATCGCTTCCATGTTGGCATCGATAATCTTCTGGGGAAATTTCGCCAGAACCTTCTTCATGCTCTCCAGAAACGCATCCAGAGGGAACATCCCGGAGATCTTCATCAGGGCGCCCAGCATCGGCGTATTGGGCATCGAGCGACCGATAGTTTCCTTGGAGATCGCAATGGCATCGAGGACATGTACCCGATCGGTTTTGTCCTGAAGTGCCGGGATTCTGGCGATGAGTTTCTCTTTGGGAAGGTGCGTTGTGATGATGTACTGGGTAGCTGGTTTGTCGTTTTTGGTGATGTCATCGGTGTACGCCAGCCCCGGATCGATGACAAGGACATAATCCGGGTTCATTTTGGTGGCGTGGTTGATGATCGGCTTGTCGTCAATGCGGTTGTAGGCATTCATGGCTGCTCCACGTTTTGCCGATCCGTACAGGGCATACGCCTGCACCTCTTTGCCGGTCGCAGCGACGACTGTTCCAAGTCCCTTGGCGCCGGTGACAGCACCCTGGCCGGCACGTGAGTGCCATCTGATCTCTACCATCTTTTCTCCTCATTGCAATATTGTCTGCCCATTGTATAGAGAGCTCTCTTAAAAGGGGCTTTGTGGCGGACTTTTTTTTCAGAAGTCATGCGGGATGGTAACAGGTCAAACCGTCTGGGCTTTCAAGGCTGGAAAAGAAGCCTCCACAATCGAGGGGGGAGCCGGATGACCGGTCAAATACCCCTGAATCAACACATCCGGATCGATGGATCGGATTATGGTCTGTTGTTCGGCTGTCTCCACCCCTTCGGCAATTACGGTACAATTGAATTGCTGCCCTATGTCTATGATTGTCCGAACCATAGCAATGTTTTCAAGTCTCTCGAGCATATCCTGCACAAATTCGCGATCCATTTTCAGGATTTCAAACTCAAAGCGCTTCAGATATGAGAGCGAAGAGTATCCGGTGCCAAAATCATCAATAGCACACCCGATACCGTGATAATGCAATGCTTGAATTATCTGCTGCGCTGCATCAAAATTGTCTGCAAGAGAGGATTCGGTAATTTCCAGCCGAATCTCCTCGTTTCGGATATGGTATCTCTCCATCATTTCCAGAAGCTGTCCGATAATATTTGTTTCCAGCAGTGAACGCATATCGACATTGATTGCAACATACTCAATCGAGAAAATGTTTCGATTCTTCCATTCAGATATTTGCTGTAATACCTCGTCAATAGTGTGGAGATCCACTTTGGCGATTTGTCCTGTTTCGATAGCGACCGGCAAAAACTCTTCCGGAGACAGCAGACCTTTTTTCGGGTGACGCCAGCGTACCAATGCTTCAACAGAAACCATCTCTCCAGTGTCCGATCGGACGATCGGTTGATAGTGCATCTCCAGTTGATTCCATTTGATCGCATGTTCGAGAGAATGTTGCACGGCGTACGCTTTGCGGTGGCGTTCTCCCAGCTCGGCATCGTATACCACCATCCCTTTCTGCCCGGAGCGTTTGGCCTGAAACATGGCGATATCAGCATGGGCAATCACTTTTTCCATGTTGTGTTCATCCGTATCGATGACAACGGCACCGACACTGCAACCGACATCAAGTTTGCGTCCCTCGATGAAAAAGGGGGCGGCAAGACTTTTCTGGATCGTTTCCAGCCAGGTTTCCACGATGGACGAGATTGTACTTTTTTCCCTGCTGACAAAAGGGACAACAAGGCAAAACTCATCCCCGCCCAGACGGGCAATACCGCTGGACTTTTTCCTGGCCAGCGAGCGGATACGCCTGGCGGTTTCCGACAAAACCTTATCTCCCACTTCGTGCCCAAAGCGGTCGTTGATGTATTTGAATTTGTCCATATCAAAATAAAACAACAGCGAGTAATGGGTTTTGTGCCTGGGTTTACTTATCAGAGTCTTGAGGTACTCCATGAATCCGCGGCGGTTGAAAACATGGGTCAAGGGGTCATGAGAGGCCAGATGCTCCAATTCCAGAATGGCCATTTGTTCCCGGGTACGATCCTGGACAAACATCACTCCACCGATGGAGTGCCCGGCATCATCTTTCAGCGGAGAACATTTGATATCCAGCCAGAAGGGGTGCTCATCGGGTTGGGAGCGGTAGGAGCCGACATAGGGTGCCTCGGTATTTTTGAGTGCCTTTTTGGTAATCGCGGCAAGGCGGTCATCCGGAAGATCGTCGATACATTTTCCGATCACATGATCGCGCTCGAGAGAGAACATTTTGAGAAACGTTTGATTGCAGTCGAGGATTTTATGATGTGCATCGTACGAAAGGATGCCATCTGAAGATTGCTCGAAAAATCGATACGTTCTCCTGCAGGTTTGGCGCAGGAGTTCTCGCGAATGTTTTACGGCGGTTTCATGCTCCTGCAGTTGGATACTCTGGCGGTATCCCTGCAGCAGAATACTGACTTCCGCAAAGAAGTAAAGGACAATCAGGAAGGCCAGAATCAATGTATCCAGGCGCATCAGCAAAACCATTTCAACCGACAAAGGGAACAATAAAATCAGTAAATAGCCGACCGCTGTACGATAGTCTCCCGGGAGGGTTCGTACAACGCCGATGCTCATGCCCCCGAGAACCATTACGGTAAAAAGCTGATAATAATTGTTCAATTGCGGCATGCCAAAAAGAGCGAGAAGTGAAAAAAGCAATCCCGTAACCCATGTCTGAACCACAAGTTTTTTGTGCCAGACAAGGGGTGTATTGCGTTCAGGATGCGCCCGATAGTCGTAGGCAACATAGAGGCGCCAGAGGGTCAGTGTGGCCGTAAGGCCATACCAGACAAGTATCATATTTCCGAGTTTGGGCGTCAGGATATACAAAAGAATTGTTTCAAGGAGCAACAAGGTAACCAACGTGCGTCGTTCCATCAGAAACAAGCTGTCCAATACATCATTGTCGACCATATAATGGTGCCGGAGACGAAAAAAATCTTTAAGAAAAACCATAGTGTTATGCTGCAATTACCGGATCAGACAGTGTTTTGGCTGCTCCCCTGACACCAGATAATTGTTGCTTATCCTCCGTACATCAGATTGGGCAACCACAATGAGATTTGCGGGATATACGTCACCAGCAACAATCCGACGAGGATCGCCATGCTCCACGGAAGCGAATAGACGATGACGTCTTTGAGACTCACTCCGGTGATCCCGCTGGTGACAAACAGATTGAGCCCGACCGGCGGGGTGATCATCCCAAGCTCCATGTTGATCGTCATGATGATCCCGAAATGGATCGGATCGATCCCGAGGGAGCGTGCCACCGGCAGCAGCAGCGGCACCATGATCATAATGATGGCGCTGGGCTCCATGAAATCTCCGGCAAAGAAGAGGAGGATATTGACCAGCAGCAGAAACATCATCGGTCCCACATGCGCATCGGTCAATGCCTGCGTAATCATTTGCGGGACATTTTCCAGCGTCAAAAAATGGGCAAAGAGCATCGCGTTGGCGATGATGAACATGATCATCGCCGACGTTTTGGCCGCTTCGAGGAAGAGTGTATAGAGGTTGCGCCAGGCGATATCGCGGTAGATGAACATCGAGACGAAAAACGCCCACACTGCCGCCACCGCCGCCGCTTCGGTCGGGGTGAAGATTCCGCCGTAAATCCCGCCGATGACGATCACGATGGTCATGAGCGCCCAGGAGGCGTCGACCATTTTTTTCAGCCGCACACCAAAGGAGTCAGGCTCGGTACGCTTGAAGCCCAGCCGACGGGCGCCGACGTAGGTGACCAGCATCATGAAGACCCCGATCATGATCCCTGGGATCACCCCGGCCATGAAAAGCTTGCCGATGCTTGCCTCGGCCGTGACGCCGTAGACAATCATGACGATCGAAGGGGGGATAAGGATCCCGAGGCTTCCGGCGGTGGATACAGTGCCGATGGCGTAGCGTTTGGGGTAGCCCGCCTGTTCAATGGCGCCAAACATGATCGATCCGATCGCCACCACCGTTGCCGGGGACGATCCGCTCACTGCCGCGAAAATGATGCTGGCAAAGATCGCCGCCATCGGCAGCCCGCCGGGAAGATGTCCCACGATCGACTGGGCGAAGTCGATGATCCGCTTCGCACTGGAACCTTTGGAGAGGAGACTGCCGGCGAGGATAAACATCGGGATCGCCATGAGCGAATAGCTGTCAACTTTTTCGAAGATCATCATCGAAATCTCGATCGGCGAAACAGGGGTAAAGACCAACAATACAAGATAGGTCGACGCACCAAGTGCGATTGCAATCGGCGCACCGATGAGGAGCAGAAACGCAAACAGACTGAACAACACTACGACACTCACAGCATCCCTCCTGTCTGTTTCTCCACCTCACGCAACAGCTCTTCGGAAGCCGAAGCTTCCATCTCGGCGAGGATCATCTCCGCCTCACTCCGGGCGCGTACGTTTTCGGCCGGGGTATGGAGGAGGGAGGCGATCTTCTCCGCCACCCGGTATACGGCAAAGGCAAATGCAATCGGAATCACCAGCTCCGGGATCCACATCGGGATCTCGAGGTCGATCGACATTTCGTCGCTGAACGTCACGAGGTACTGGTAGCCGTAATACGACACAGCAGAAAGGAACACCAGCGTCACGAGACGGGAGAGGAGCATCAGTCCTTTGGCGACTTTGGGGGAGACTTTGTCGAGAAGAACGGAGACAGAGATGTGAGCATCTACTTTGAAGCAGTAGG
>JALVQH010000025.1 GCA_027031505.1 Campylobacteraceae bacterium
GTGCATGGCTTGATGAATTGTAGAAATTCACAGTCAAGGGCGCACAACCATCGTTTTGGTCCATTGAAAACGAAGCCACAGGGTCAACAGCTGTAATTGTAATTGTCTGGCGTAACGTATCATAGCAACCTAAATAATTGCGGGCAGAAACCTGGAGCAAATAAGTACCACAACCCGGGTAAGCATGTTGCAACGGCTGTGTCACGTAATCATAAGTACTATCGCCATAATCCCAGGTAAAGTCTTCGTATTCAGTTGTATGGTTGAAAAACCGGACAATTGTATCCGGGTAGTAATTAACCGTTGAGTCAATGTCAATCTGCAGGTGTGGTGCAGGATAAAGCGTAATATCCATTTGCGAAGAATCAATACAACTTCCATTACGTGCCTGCAAACGCACTGTATATGTACGGTAACTTTCCTGGTCGTTATAGAATACGTGGGTTATTTCCGGGCCTGCGCCTGTAGATGAACTATCGCCAAAATCCCATGAGAAATACGCATTTGGATTAACTGCCTGGAAATGTACAACGAATGGCGAACAACCTTCTGTGGTATCAGCAGTAAATTCTGCATAATTTGGCGGCTCGTGGATTTGTAAGCTATCCTGCTTCACATAACAGCCGTGAGCATCAACCACATACGCAGTGTAATAGCCAGGCGGTAAGTCGTAAAAGTCATTGTCGCTCTGGAAAGTTGCGCTATCCAGGCTGTATTGACGTGGTAAAGTGCCGCCTGCAGCTAAAATTTTTATATGTCCGTCAGTATAACCATGGCACGAAACATCGTAAATATAAACTGTATCGATGTAGAGCGAATCCGGTTCGTTTATGTCCACAGTTGGACGGTAATTGGCGAAACAATTGTTAATGTCTTTAACCACCAAAACATAACGGCCTGGTCCTAAATCCGTAAACACACTATCTGGCGACCAGGTCAAACCACTGTCAATGCTAAAGTAATAATCGCCCTGTCCGCCGCTTGCTTCAATTAACAGCTGTGCGTCATCGTCGCCGTAGCACGTAATCGGCGTAACATCGTACCGGTTTAAAACAACAGGCGACGGCTGGTCAATTGTAAACGACTCTGAAGTTTGGCGGCAGCCGTTCTGGTCCTGGACAATTACGTAATAACTTCCTGCCGGCAAATTGTCGAACAATGTATCTAACTGGAACGGACTTTGCCCATGACTTAAGTTGTAATAAGCATACTGTAATGGATTTGTACCGCCATGGGCAGAAACAGCTATTGAAGCAGTACTGTCGCCATAGCAGGTTTGTACGTCTGTATAAATCACAGTATCAATGACCAGAGCAGGAGGTTCGTTGATTGTAAAGCTGCCATGTACCTGGCAGTTATAAGCATCGCGTACTGTGACGTTGTAAGTATTTGCACGTAAGCTCTGGAAATAATTTGTTATTGATGTAAAAGTATCTGTGGGCGACATTATTGTGTACATCAATTGTGGCTGGCCTCCAGAAGCGTAAATGGTAACATTGCCGTTCTGGTAGCCATGGCAAGTAATATCGTGTGCGATTATACTGTCTAAAGTCAAAGTATCTGGTTGACGGATTGTAACTGGAGCATTGTACCGTACCGAACAATTATGGTCGTCTTTGACGAAAATATAATAATCACCAGCATAGAGATGGTCAAAGAAATTAGTTGTCGCGTAAGTATTTCCACTGTCAATTGAGTAATAATACGGCGAAGTCCCACCACTTGCAGTGATTGTAATTGTACCTACAGGCACACCGTGGCAAGTGTCAATGTCAGTATGCTGGACCTGGTTAATGACCAGAGGCGAAGGTTGATGAATCGAAACATAATCATAACCAACGTAACAATTATGTGCGTCTTTGACAAATGGATAATAATTTGACGCAGCAGGCAAAGAGTCGAAAATACTATCTGGCTGGAAAGTAGCGCCGTTGTCGATTGAGTACATATACGGAGCCACGCCGCCGCTGGCACGGATTTTAATGCTTCCTGTAGAATCGCCAAAGCAAGTATTTACATCCTGGACAAAAACCGTGTCGATTTTGAGCTGTGGCGGTTGATTGACGACCAATGTCGAACCTACTGCAGTACAGTTGTTTACATCACGAACAACTATTTGGTACGTACCAGCATAAACATCAACAGTATTGCCGACTTCGTATGGGAAAGAAGAGCCTCCGTCAATCGAATAATACAACGGGGCTGTGCCGCCAATTGCATTTACGTAAATGGTACCTGTTTTTTGACCATAACAATTAACATCAGTACTTGTCTGCTCGGTAATAACTATTGAATCAGGCTGTGTAATAACAACGGAATCGCCATATACAAAGCAACCGTGTGCATCAGAAACTTTTGGATAATAAACTCCAGCAGTTAGATT
>JALVQH010000026.1 GCA_027031505.1 Campylobacteraceae bacterium
GCCGAATTCCCGCATGAGGAATACAAATCCCGGTACTGGCTCATCAAGATAATAGTCGTCAATGACAAAAGGCATTCACCCCCCCTTAACCGCTCTTTTTGTAGAATAATATCTATATTCACATTAGGCCGTCTCGTAGTGCAGCCGCTTTCCCCATCCAATACTCTGGCAGTCGCGAACGTGAGAAACGGATTAGCGGGCGATAACTGCTTATCGCTCGCCCGTTTCGGAACCGTAGCGGTCGGAGTAAAACGAAGCCGCGAAGGGCGCCCCTTCTTTAATGTAGAGGCGCTCCTTTGTCGCATTTGGATAGGAAAAGCTGTTTTTCAGATGGTTATAATAGTCAAAGGACAAAACACATGGTAGAACGATACGCACGAAAAGAGATGAGTGACCATTGGACGATGCAGGCGAAGTATCAGGCGTGGCTCGATGTGGAGTTGGCGGTGGTCAAGGCGTGGAACCGGTTGGGGTTGATTCCCGATGAAGATGCACAGAAGATCATCGACCATGCCGGCTTCAGTATTGAGCGGATCGATGAGATCGAGGCGAAAACCCGGCACGATCTGATCGCATTCACCACGTCGGTCGCTGAGACCCTCGGGGAGGAGAGCCGATGGTTTCATTACGGGATGACCAGTTCTGATACGGTCGATACTGCCGTAGCGCTCCAGATGAAGCGCTCTCTTGATATCATTATCGCCGATGTCAAGATGGTGATGGAATCGATCAGAAAACGCGCCTATGAGCACAAGATGACCCTCATGGTCGGGCGCAGCCACGGCATCCACGGGGAGCCCGTCACGTTCGGCCTGGTACTGGCGGTCTGGTACGACGAGATGCATCGCCATTTAAAAAACCTTGAGGAGACGATGGAGGTGATTGCCGTGGGTCAGATCAGCGGAGCGATGGGCAACTTCGCCCATGCTCCGCTGGAGTTGGAGGAGTACGCGATGGAAGAGCTCGGACTCAAGCCCGCCCCTGTAAGCAACCAGGTAATCCAGCGTGACCGCTATGCCCGTCTGGCAACAGCCCTGGCACTGCTGGCCAGCTCCATTGAGAAATTTGCCGTCCAGGTGCGCCACTGGCAGCGTACCGAAGTGTACGAAGCCGAAGAGTTTTTCGCCGAAGGGCAGAAAGGTTCCTCCGCCATGCCCCACAAGCGCAACCCGATCCTGACTGAAAACATCACCGGTCTGGCACGGATGATACGCGCGTATGCCATGCCGGCGATGGAAAACGTAGCACTCTGGCATGAGCGGGATATCTCCCACAGTTCGACCGAACGCTTCTGGCTGCCCGACAGTTTCATCACGAGCGACTTTATGCTCCACCGGTTCAACAACGTCATCGCCAACCTGACCGTCATGCCTGAGAATATGATGAAAAACCTCAACCTTACCGGCGGACTGGTTTTTTCTCAGCGAATACTTCTCGAACTGCCCAAAGCCGGCGTCAGCCGGGAAGATGCCTACCGGATCGTTCAGCGCAACGCGATGAAAGTGTGGAAAAAGATCCAGCAGGGCAACCCTCCCGTCAACGACAAAGGAGAGAGCTTGTTTCTTCAGTATCTTCTGAATGACAATGCATTGAGGGAAAAGCTGAGCGAAGCACAAATACGAGAAGCGTTCAACTATGACTATTATACGAAAAATGTGGACAAAATCTTTAATCGGGTTTTTGGAAAATAATGTGTTTTTCTTCCCATGCAAGGCAGAGGGATAAGCGGTTTGTATTATAAATAAAACTTATAATATTGTCTCCGAGCGAATCCCGGTGTTTTAACAGAAAACGAAGCAATATTTGAGTAAAATCCCTTTTATCTTTGAAGGGGAAACCCGGCTGAATCTGGGAGGCGAGTAGATATCATGGTTAGAGTGGTTAAACGGAACGGACGCATTGAGGCGCTGGATGTCTCCAAGATCCAGAAATACACCTCATCGGCCGTAGAGGGGCTTGAGGGAGTCAGTCAGAGCGAACTCGAAGTTGACGCCCACCTCCAT
This sequence comes from Campylobacteraceae bacterium, assembly GCA_027031505.1. Taxonomy (GTDB): domain Bacteria; phylum Campylobacterota; class Campylobacteria; order Campylobacterales; family Sulfurovaceae; genus S017-3. The sequence goes on from JALVQH010000026.1 coordinate 2,004, forward strand.
TTCCGGGACATGATTACCAGTACGGAAATCCAGGAAACACTCATCAAAACCGCCGTAGACAAGATCGATCTTGACCGCCCGAACTGGACCTTTGTCGCGGCACGCCTTTTTCTGTACGACCTGTACCACAAAGTCTCCGGCCATACCGGCTATATTCATTTGCGTGACTATTTTGAACGGGGCGAAAAGGAGGGGCGTATCCTCCTCGGACTCAAGGAGAAATACGACCTCGATGATCTCAACGATCATCTCCGGCCCGAGCGGGATCTTCAGTTTACGTATCTTGGGATCCGCACCTTGTATGACCGCTATTTGATCAAGGACAGAAGCGGTGAGCCGATTGAGCTGCCCCAGCACCTTTTCATGGGGGTGGCCATGTTCCTGGCTCAAAACGAATTTGATCCGCAGACATGGGCCAAAAAGTTTTATGATGTTATCAGCAAATTTGAAGTGATGGTGGCCACGCCGACCCTCTCCAACGCACGTACCCCCCGTCATCAGCTCAGCTCCTGTTACATTGGATCGACGCCGGACAACATCGAAGGGATTTTTGATGCATACAGCGAAATGGCACTGCTGAGCAAATTCGGCGGCGGGATCGGCTGGGACTGGATGCAGGTGCGTGGGATGGGATCGTACATCGACGGCCACAAACACGCTGCAGGCGGGATCGTTCCGTTTCTCAAGATCGCCAATGATGTTGCCATTGCCGTCGACCAGCTCGGCACCCGCAAAGGGGCGATTGCTGTCTACATCGAGCCGTGGCACATTGATGTGCGTGATTTTCTCGATCTGAAAAAAAACTCCGGAGAGGAGCGGCGCCGGGCGCACGATCTTTTCCCGGCACTGTGGATCAATGATCTGTTCATGAAACGGGTCGAAGCTGATGCCATGTGGACGCTCTTTGATCCGTATGAGGTCAAAGAATTGACAGCGCTTTACGGTGAAGAGTTTGAAGCCCTTTACGAAGAGTATGAACAGCGTGACGATATTGTCAGAGAAGTGATCTCGGCCAAGGCACTGTGGAAAGAAGTGCTGCGAAACTATTTCGAGACCGGCAACCCGTTCCTCACATTCAAAGATGCTGCCAACCGTGCCAATCCCAACCGCCACACCGGTATCATTCGCAGCTCCAATCTCTGTACGGAAATCTACCAGAACACCAACCCGAATCATTACAGAATCCGTGTAATTTTCGAAGACCGTTCCATGGCGTATTTTGAAGAAGAAGAGATGGTGAGGGTTGACAACGGTATGACAAAGCCCGCCAAAAAGATTACAGCCCTTGACAGCCTGGATGGCAAAGCGATCTGGATGGTGGACAAGGAGAAAAGCGACGGGGACACGGCCGTGTGCAACCTCGCCTCTGTTAATCTCTCCAAGATCAATACCCCGGAAGATATCTCCCGGGTCGTCCCGACCACCATACGGATGCTGGACAATGTGGTTGATCTTAATTTCTATCCCCTTGCCAAGGTCAAAAAAACCAACGAGAAAACCCGCGCGATCGGAATGGGGGTCATGGGCGAATCCCAGATGCTGGCTGAAGCGGGGATCATGTGGGGGAGCGATGAACACTTTCACAAGATCGATGAGGTGATGGAGTCGATCAGTTACTATGCGATCCGCGCCTCAAGCGATCTGGCACTTGAAAAGGGAGTCTATCCCACGTACGAAGGTTCCGACTGGTCCAAGGGGATTTTCCCTATCGACAAAGCCAACCCCGAAGCGGTCAAGCTGGTTGATCGCGGGGGGCTGTTTGGCTACACCCATGACTGGGCAGCGCTCAAAGAGAAGGTCAAAAGCGATGGCATGCGCAACGGCTACCTCATGGCGATAGCCCCCACCAGCTCTATCTCCATCTTGACCGGAACCACACAGGCGATTGAGCCGGTTTACAAGCGCAAATGGTACGAAGAGAACCTCTCCGGTCTCATCCCCGTTGTCGTCCCCAATCTGACCCTCGATACGTGGCAATACTACACGCCAAGTTATGAACTCGATCAGCGTCTGCTGGTGCGTGCCGGAGCGATCCGCCAGAAGTGGATCGATCAGGGGCAGAGTCTCAATATCTTTGTCTCTCTCGATAAAGCCAGCGGAAAATACCTCAACGACATCTACATGGAAGCATGGAAGTTTGGACTCAAATCCACCTACTATCTACGTAGCCAATCCCCTGAAGCGATCAAAGCCGAAGAAGGAGTAGAGGATCGCAGTGCCGAATGTGTGGGGTGCCAATAAATTAGGAGTTAGAAATTTTATTTATGCTGCCTGATAGTACCCTTAAGTTGAGAATGATATAGTTATACTTAGTATTTTTGCGCAAAAGAAAGGAGACTACCGGTGATTACCCATATTGTTATCCGAAATTTTAAAGGCTTTGACGAGGTTGAGTTTGAGCTGGGGGACAGGGTAGTCTTTATAGGTCCAAATAATTCTGGAAAAACCACAGCTTTGCAAGCGTTGGCACTTTGGGATATAGGCCTGAAACGCTGGATTGAAAAACGTGGTTTTGGCGTACTGTCAGGGAAAAGGCAGGGGGTGACAATTAACCGGAGAGAGCTGGTGGCTGTTTCGGTGCCTTCCGTTAAGCATCTTTGGTACGCAACGCATTTAAGAGAACACGACAAAAACAAGAAAAAAACGAAAAATATCAGAATTGAAATTATTGTTAAAGGGATAAAAGATGGAAGGGAATGGGAATGTGGTCTGGAATTTGACTATGCCAACGAAGAATCATTTTATTGCAGGCCTCTGCGGATAGAGAAAAATAGCGGTTCCGAAAGAATGCCTATTCCGCAAGAGGTAGATGGTATTCAAGTGGCTTATCTTCCTCCCATGTCAGGCCTTACTGCAGTAGAAACACGCCTTGATCCAGGGGCAATTAATGTACGCTTGGCTGAAGGAAGAACAGCTGAGGTTCTGAGAAATCTTTGTTATAAAATTTTTGAAAGTGAAAAAGGGAAAGAAAAATGGGAAAATTTAAGTTTGGCAATAAATAAACTGTTTGGTATAAGCATTGAAGAACCTGAGTATAATCCCTCACGAGGGGAGATTCTGCTTTTTTATAAAGACGAGAGAGGAACACGGTTGGACATAACGTCTTCCGGGAGAGGGCTTCAGCAAACTATTTTGTTAATAGCTCATATGACAGTGAATCCTGGATCAATATTATTACTTGATGAGCCAGATGCTCATTTGGAGATATTACGTCAACGTCAGATATATCAGCTTCTAACCGATACCGCAAGAGAATTTAATAATCAATTACTCGCTGCAAGCCATTCTGAGGTCATCTTAAATGAAGCTGCTGACAGAGATATGGTTATCGCTTTTGTAGGAAAGCCTCATCGCATAGACGATAGGGGATCACAAGTCCTTAAATCGCTGAAAGAGATTGGTTATGATCAATATTATCAAGCCGAAGAAACTGGGTGGGTTTTATACCTGGAGGGCTCTACCGACCTTGCCGTGTTGAGAGCTTTGGCCAAAAAACTTAAGCATCCGGCAGAGGAGGCGCTGGAGCGACCTTTTGTGCATTATGTAGCCAATCATCCCAAAAAAGCCATGGATCATTTTTATGGATTAAAAGAAGCAAAACAAGATCTAAGGGGAATAGCTATTTATGATAGACTGGAAAGAGAATTGCCATCAAATGATCATGAAAATTTTCATCAATATATGTGGAAATGCCGGGAAATAGAAAATTATTTGTGTACTAAAAATGTATTAATAGCATGGACTGAAGCTAAAGCGGAAGAAGAAAACGGCCCATTATTTGCACAACTATGGGTACAAACCATGGAAAAACTGATTGACAAATACGAAGGCGCTTTCAAGGCAATTAATCTTCCTTCTCCGTGGGGATGCGATATTAAAGCAACTGATGATTTTTTAGATAAATTATTTGATGAATTTTTTAAAGAGGTTGAATTGCCAAATCTTATGAGAAAAACAGATTATCATATCTTTGCGGATTATATTGACAAAGATGCTATTGATAATGAAGTGATTGGAGTGCTTGACTTAATATACAACACTTCGAAGCCAAGATGAGGTTAATGTTTAGAATGAAGGAATAAAGGGATGATAACGATAACTCAAGCGAATCCATGCTATCATCTCCCCAGGGAGCAACCATGCCAGGAAAGCCACGCATCGAGATAGCAGAAGTGAATTATCATTATCACCTGACCCTTTTTCCTTTTTCTCACTGATTTGACAACTCGACACTTTAGGCTTTGGCGGTTTTAAAGCCGCTCTGGAGCGCCAGAGCAACGATCCCAACTATGCGCAGCTTCCCTTCGAGGAGCGGCTCTATCAGCTTCTTGAAGCCGAAGAGAATGAAAGATCAAACGGCTCCTCTCTCATGCCAGACTCAAAGACAGACAAGCGTCATTGGATGCAATAGAATATTCTGCCCGAAGGGGGCTGGAGCGCTCCGTGATCCTTGCGCTGGCTTCGGAGGAGTACATTGCCAAAGGGCAGAATATCCTCATCACCGGAGCCACAGGAGTCGGCAAAAGCTTCCTGGCTCAGGCGCTGGCAAGGCAGGCGATCTTTGAAGGGTACAGTGCCCGCTACTACCGGGTCACAAGGCTGCTTGAAGCAATCAAGATCGCCCGGTTGGAGGGAAGCTATACCAAAACCCTGCAGAAGCTTTCCCGCTTCAGCCTGCTCATCCTTGACGACTTTGGTGTGACACCGCTCAAACCGGATGAACTCAATGACCTCTTTGAAGTAATCGAAGAGCGAACCCTCTCAGGCTCCACCATTGTCACGGTGCAACTTCCCATCAAGGAGTGGCACAACTATCTGGGCAATGCCACCCCTGCCGATGCCACCCCTGCCGATGCCATGATGGACAGGCTGATCTATTCAGCTCATCGGATTGAAATGAAAGGGGAATCGATGCGGAAAGTGATGGCTCAAGCATGAGCATGTAGACACCTGTGTTATAATGCCGGTGAGAATATCTTCAACTTGCCAACTGTCCACATACGACCGGCGGCGGTGTCCAAAAGCTCCGGCGGGGACAAGATGATCAGGAGCTGTGATGGATGCGGTTGAATTGGTGGTATGTAATCACGCGAAGAAACCTCCTGCCAGATCCCTGCGGCACCCGGTCGGGCGGGGTGGGCTGCTATGTTCCCATCCTGACCCATTGTCCCGCACAACCGTCGCACAGGTCTAACAAGAGGTGGAGGTATTATAACTAAGAGTTGCTAATAGCTCTTTTAGTATTCATCCGATATAATTACGCCCCCACATAGCCGATAGAGAGGTGGCCGAGTGGTCGAAGGCGCACGCCTGGA
>JALVQH010000027.1 GCA_027031505.1 Campylobacteraceae bacterium
AAGGATAACATACGCCATCATATTGAGGATCATCAGGTTCGATTCAAACGGGATGATACAGTCGTGCCTGGCCAGCCGTGCCAGCTTGGTCTGGCGCACATCGATCGTGGCGACACAGTTGTGTTTCTTGGCCATATCGACGATGCGGTTGGCGACGATGGGGTGGGCTTCCATCGTATTGGAGCCGATGACGAGGATAAACTCGGCTTCGTAGATGTCGTTGTAGGGGTTGGTCGCCGCCCCCTCCCCGATCGTCGCCCGCATCCCGGCAAGGCTCGGAGAGTGGCATACCCGGGCGCAGTTGTCGACATGGGGCGACCCCATCGTCTTGCGGGTGAATTTCTGAAACGCATACGCCGATTCACTGTTCGTGCGCGCCCCGCCGATGGCGCAGAAACTTTCGCCGCCGTGTTCGGTACGGATCGTATCGAGTGTGTGGGCGGCGATGGCGATAGCGGTCTCGAGATCGCAGGTGAGGAATTCATCATCATATGGCGCCAGCTTCGCCCCGAAACGGTCGGCGATCTCCGGATGGTCGGCGACAAAAGATTGGCGGATACGGGGCTGCCGGATCCGATCGGGCGCCTCGACGAAATCGTACCCGTACTTCCCCTTGATGCAGAGCTTCCCCTGAGAGACCACCCCGTCGTTCTGGGCATACACTTTGGTGATGCGGTTGCCTTCCACCACACCGGTGATGTCGCACCCCACGCCACAATAGGTACAGACGCTTTCGATTTCGCGGGGGGTGGTCGGGGTCATGACGCTCCTTGTATACGGATTGTTTCCTATGTCGTTTATCCTATTTTGGAGGCAGGACTTCCGTCCTGCATGACGGGACTGAAGTCCCTGCTCCTTTATAGGAGCTTTTCGCAGAAAAGCAAACCAAAATTCCTAATTCCTAATTCCTGATTCCTAATTCACTTGAAGTTCCCAAACACCAACGGCGCTTTCAAATCCAGCTTCTTAACCAACGCAATCACCGCCTGCAGATCATCAATTTTCTTGCCGCTGACCCGCACTTCATCTCCCTGGATAGAAGGGGTAACTTTGAGTTTGGCGTCTTTGATCGCTTTGACGATCTGTTTGGCTTCGTCGCGGTTGATGGTGTCGACGATGCGGTAGATCACTTTGGTGTTGCCGCCGCTGATCCCCTCGGTCTTGACCTCTTCGAGCGATTTGACCGAGAGGCCGCGCTTGATCATCTTGCTCATGACGATCTCTTTGAGGGCGTCGATCTTCTGGTCGCTGGAGCTGCTGAGGCTGAGGGTTTTGGCTTTTTCATTCAGATCGATCCCGGCGATGATCCCTTTGAAATCGAAGCGGGTTGCCACTTCTTTTTGTGCCATCACGACGGCGTTTTTCATCTCCATCATGTCGAGTTTGGCTGAAATATCGAAGTAGTGGTCTTTGGCCATGGTTATCTCCTTGGGCAGTGACGCGCCAGATCGGCATCGAAGCTGATCCAGCCGTAGTGCTGCAATTTGGTTTTGGTACAGATGAGCGCATCGACGTAGTCGATCTTTTTCTCGAGCATCGTATTGAGCGAATCGATCAAAAGAATTTTATCGCTGTTGGCCACACCGGGGAAATTCAATATCTTTTTCAGTGTTTCTACGATTTCTGACAGAGGAGCTTTGTAGTGTTTACTCAAAACAAAAATGACCTCCATCAGCACCTCACTGAGCACATGAACCCGAAGCGTATTGTCCCGAATCCGATACATGATCTCACGACTCTGTTCAAAGTGATCCCCCTCTGTCTCTACAAGATATCGAACGATGATATTCGTATCAATCAGGGAAACCATACTTCTCCTTCATCGCCGTCATCATGGCCTCTTCTTTGATCTCTTTGAAGCTCTTCGTGCTGTCGACATTGCGTGCGTATTTGGAAAACTTCCCGGCCAACTCGTCGACGACATTTCTGGAAGGTTGGGTATCCTTTACAGGATTGACAATGGCAATATCTTTATTTTTACGCTTGTCACGGATCACGAGCGTATCGGTCAGGTTGGACAATATCCCCACGTTTTTCTGCAATTCTCCGATGCTGATCGTCTGCATGGTGATCTCCTCTATATAATATATTTCACATTATATATAAAACAACCGACCGTGTCAACCCTCGATCCGCATCATCGTGATCGCCTCATCGACGACCTCGAGGGTTTTGAGCTGTGCGATGGCAGCGCGGAGGGCTTTTTCTTCGCAGGCGTGGGTGGTGAAAAGGAGCCGGACGTGGTCTTTGATCCGGGAAGGCTTCTGGAGCATCGAAGCAATCGAAATGCTCGCTTCGCCGAGCGTGGAGGTAACGGCCGCAAGGACGCCGGGGCGGTCGATCACTTTGAGCTTGAGATAGTACTGGGAGACGATCGCTTCGGCCGGAAGGAGTTTCAGGCCGCTCTCGAGCCCCTTTTTGTAGCCGAGCATCGGACCGGTATTGCCCCGTACGATCTCGATGATATCGGCAATGACGGCACTGGCGGTCGCATCCCCTCCGGCACCCGGACCGTAAAACATCGTCTCACCCACCCGATCACCGACGACCGAAACGGCATTCATCACGCCGTCGACTTTGGCAATCATTTCACGCTGAGAAACCATCGCCGGATGAACACGCAGTTCGACTCCGTCTTCGTTGCGTTTGGCGATACCGAGAAGTTTGATCGCGTAGCCGAATTCACTGGCAAACTCCACATCGGTCGGGGTGATGTGTTCGATCCCTTCGATCAGGATATCCTCAGGCTTGGCATCGATCCCGTAGGCAATGGAGGCGAGGATCAGCAGCTTGTGCGCCGCATCGAAGCCCCCCACGTCAAAGGTCGGATCGGCCTCAGCGTATCCAAGCTCCTGTGCTTCGCGCAATACGGCATCGTAAGAGACCCCTTCGGCAATCATTTTGGTGAGCATATAATTGCTCGTACCGTTCATAATCCCCCGGATCGATTCGATGTGGTTAGCCGCCAGCCCGGTACGCAACGCCCCGATGACGGGAATTCCGCCGGCGACACTCGCTTCGTACATCAGCGGCAAATCACCGGCAAGTGCCTGCAGTTCGTAGCGATGATACGCCAGCAGGGCTTTGTTGGCGGTGACAACCGCTTTGCCGTTTTTGAGTGCCCGTTTGACCAGTGCATAGGGCTCTTCGACGCCGCCCATGAGTTCGACGACAATGTCAATCCCGGGATTATCCACCACGTCGGCCGGATTGTCACTGAGGATCAGATCCACCCCGCGGTCTCTGGCGAGGTTCTGCACCACACCGTGTGTTGCGACGATCCGTTTGCCCGCACGCGCCTCGATGATGTCGGCATTGGCTGCCAGGATCTGTGCGACAGCCGTACCGACGGTACCGACACCGAGGATACCGATTCTAATCATGTTTTTCCTTTTTGAGTGTCCCAAGATACCGTCGGATATTCCGGGCAGCCTGGCGGATCCGTTTTTCGTTTTCGATCAGAGCAATGCGCACGTATTCGTCGCCGTATTTGCCGAAGCCGATCCCGGGGCTCACCGCCACCTGCGCTTTGAGCAGCAGCTCTTTGGAAAACTCGAGCGATCCCATTTCACGGGCACATTCGGGGATCTTCGCCCAGAGGAACATGCTGGCACTCGGCTTGCCGAGATCCCACCCGGCGTTGCCGAATGCTTCGATCATCACATCACGCCGGTGGAGATATTTGGGCACCACTTTTTCCTCGACGAGGTGGCCGTACTCATCAAGTGCCACGGTGGCTGCGACTTGAATGGGGGTAAACATCCCGTAGTCGAGCCACGATTTGATCTTTTGAAGCGCGCCGACAAGCCTGGGGTTGCCGACGATGAAACCGACCCGCCATCCGGCCATATTGTAGCTCTTGGAGAGGGTGAAGCTCTCGACGGCTACATCTTTGGCGCCTTCAATCTGGAGGATCGAGGGGGTTTCGTAGCCGTCGAAGGTGATGTCGGCATAGGCGATGTCGCTGATGATGTAAAAACGCTCCCGCCTCGCAATTTCAACTAAGCGGCGGTAAAAATCGAGCGTGACCGTTGCCGTAGTGGGGTTGTGAGGGAAGTTTACCACGAGGTACTTCGGTTTGGGTACGGCATTTTTGAGGGCATATTTCAAATCGGCAACAAACCGATCTTCATCCACCTCAAACGTCACTTCATCATAACTCAGCTTCATCTTCTCGACATTGCCTCCGGCAAGGATAAAGGCATAGGAGTGGATCGGATAGGTCGGGTCGGGGACGATGGCGACATCTCCGGGGTTGGTGATCGCCTGAACGAGGTGGACATACCCCTCCTTGCTCCCCATGGTCGCGACCGCTTCGGTCTCGGGGTCAAGGACGACGTTGTATTTGCGCAGGTACCATTTGGTGATGGCCAGACGGAGTTTGTAGATCCCTTTGGAGGCACTGTAGCCGTGGACATGGGGTTTGCGAGCCGTTTCGACCAGCTTGTCGATGATCGGCTGGGGGGCGGGTCCGTCGGGATTGCCCATCGAAAAATCGATCACATCGGCACCGGCACGCCGCTCGGCCATCTTGAGATCGTTAACGACCGCAAAAACATATTTTGGGAGGCGATTGATTTTTTCAAATTGTATTTCGTCAAACATTTGGATTACCATACCTTGCTTTTGTTGAGTTTCTGAAAAGTAGCGTGGGGAATCTCATGTGCCGTTCCATTTTGAATAATCAAAAAGTGTTTTTTGCTGTCGTTGTAATTAAAGACACGGGAACCGATTTTGAGGCTGAAGCGCCCGTGTCCCGTTGTCACGATCCATCGTCCTTTGAGATTGTCCAGAGCAAACGGTCTGGTGGTGGTGACAGTGCTGCGTTGCATGGTGGCAAGATTGACTTTGCCGATCCAGATTTTTGCACGGGGACGGATGACGATTTTCCCTCCGGCGGCGACCTCCCGGGAAGTTTTGTTTTTGGCAGATACAGGCTGTTTGTCCTGAGCTGTTTTTTTTGCGGCGATTTGCTTCTGTTGTGTCCCGGGGTGTGCCGAATCGGCAGTTTTCTGTCGATCGGCTTTTTCAACGTCGCTCTTCTTCTGTGTCGGTTTTTTGGCAAGGGTATCTTCAGGCACCGTTTTTTCCTGCTCTATTTTGGGATATACCGATTTGTTCTCTTCTTTTTGGATGTTCTCCCCGCCCGTTTGCTTCGGCATCGCCGTCTCTATCAACCCGGCTGTTGCCCCCACGATCCTGCTGGCTTGCAAATTTTCTTCTAAAGGGGCTTGCACAATTGAAGGAACCTCAGGTGAGAGAGGCTTCTTCTGGTTCTGAGCATCATCCGCGGCATTAGCAATGGCTTCGTCAACCTTCAGTTCGGCAGTCGCCGTGGCAACCGTCTCGATATGCTTTGTCTCCACTTCATGGGATACAGTGCTTTCGTTTTGTTCTTCCGGGCGGTTGGTTTGATTGTCGGCCTGATCTTTATCTTGAGAGAGCCCGGCAGGTTGGGCAATGACAAATGGAGCAGGTGTTTTGTTGTCTTCGTCTGTCGGCGTACTTTGTGCAGTTTCGGGCAGTGTGCTGGAACCACCGGTGGTTTTTTCTCTGCTTATCCAGCTTCTTCCCTGTTGAATAATGGAAGCAAAAAATCCACTCTTTTCTCCCCGGATCGGATGCGTTTTTCGTGTTGTATTCGAAGAGAAAGTTTGCCACGCACCGTACAGCAATATCAGGACAATCAGACTCGTGAGCATCGGCTTGATATACGAGGGAGTTCTCTTGCGGTACAGCGATTCTGTAATGGTTCCTTTTTCCGAAGATCTCCTTGAGTTGCTCCGGGTTTCATGCAGGGGATCACTCAAGGAGGTATTTTCTTCAAAAAAAGCGATGCACTCCGCACGCAAATCACTGAGGTCTGCCCGATATTCCCGTTCAAGTATGGAGATAAATCCCAGTGCCCGTACCTTTCGGAAAGCACCAAAATCACGGGCAAACAATTTTTCAAGATTTTCCGGAGAGAGTCGTGTTTTTCGACTGATGCTCTCGAGAGTGTTCTCTTCGATGATCTCATTCAACTGCATAACTCATCCTGTGTATTAGTATGGCGGCGGCTGCGCTGACATTGAGTGAATCGAAAGGGCGCTGCATAGCGATCGATACTGTCATATCAAGCTTCCGTCGGGCTTTTTTGGAGATGCCTTTCTCCTCGTTGCCGAGAACCAATGTCCGCTGCGGAGCAAAGGTAACCGATTCGACCGCCTCCCCTTCCATCGAGGCTCCGTAATGACGAAAACCCACTTGTGTCAATTCATGCATCACATCAAGAATGTTCCGTTCGATCCGAAACGGCATCTCAAACAAAGCTCCGGAGCTGGTGCGTGCGATGGCTGCAAAATTGAGCTGACGCACCCCGGAAGCGATGATTCCGTCCACGCCCAGCGCATAGGCCGATCGGACAATCGCTCCGATGTTGCCTGTATCGGTCAGGCCATCAAGCAGCAAAACAAAAGCGCCCGTTTTGATCTGAGCCTGTGACGCCTCTTCAAACGGTGCCATCTCGAGCAGAATTCCCTGATGATTCCCTCCCTTGCTCATTGATTGAGCCCAGCGGTTTTCAAGGAAGGTGATCCGATCACGATAGCGGTCGTAAAGGGGTTGCGGAAGAATCCCTTTTTTGGCGACATAAACCGTCTTGATCGCTTCTTCGTGTCGTTCCAATGCATGCAGGCATACCTGTTTTCCGTAAACAATCATGGAAGATTTTATCGAATTTTTACTTTGGGGGGTTTTGGGTGAGGATGGTGTACCACTCTTTGATACTTTTTTCGCTCAATTGCGCCAGGAGTTTTGCTTTGGGTTTCGGGGGAAGATCGAGGCGAAGTGCCTCCTCGAACGACAGGGTTTTTTGTTCCGATTTTTTACCGCGGATGACTACCGTCCACTCCCCCCGGACTGTCTCGGAGAGGATCTCTTTTCGCACCGATTCCGCCGTACCGCGGTAGTAGCGCTGGTGCCGTTTGGTCAACTCTTTGGCAGCAAATATGTCCCGATCCGGATCGGCTGCTACCAGGGCATCAAGGAGTTTTTCAAGCCGATGGGGCGCTTCATAAAGGATCGTGTCGGCTGAGTGAGCAAGCACTGCATCAAGCTGAAGTTGACGCTCCCTGCCTTTGTGAGGAAGAAAACCGACAAAACAGAAGTTCCCACCCTCAAAACCACTTGCCGCATACGCCGTCGTCACTGCCGATGCACCGGGGAGTACATCGTAGTCGATCCCCTGCTTCTGTGCATACGCCACCAGTGCTTGTCCCGGGTCGGAGATTGCCGGCATCCCGGCATCACTGACGTACACAATATTCTTTGTCT
>JALVQH010000028.1 GCA_027031505.1 Campylobacteraceae bacterium
CATCGGGTTCGTTGAAATGCGCATAGCGGGCATTGCCTCGGATTTTCTCAGCCAACCCTTCCCGCTCAACCAACATGCCGCCCAGTGCTGTCCCCTGCCCCGTGGTGTACTTGCTGGTACTGTGAACCGTGATGTCCACGCCCAGCGTCAGCGGTTTGCACAGGATAGTCGTGGAAACGGTATTGTCCGCGCACGTCATCACCCCGTACCGATCGGCGATAGCAACGATCGCATCAATATCGGTCAATACGACACTTGGATTGGGGATCACTTCGAAGAAGATCATCTTCGTCCGATCGTCGATCAGCTTCTCCATTCCTTCGAGATCTTTGACATCAAAGTATCGTGCTTCGATCCCGAAACGTTTGAGGGTATGCCCTGTCAGCGTCGTGGTGCCGCCGTAGGCTTGTTTGGCCACGAGGATATTGTCTCCTGCTTCGGCCACGTTGGCAAACGCATAAAACACCGCCGCCGCTCCGCTGGCCGTTGCGATTGCCGCTGCTCCCTGTTCGAGAGCTGCAAATCGCTTCTCGAGTACTTCGGTGGTGGGGTTGGTCAGCCGGGTATAGATATTGCCCGGTTCCTTGAGCTCAAACCGCGCTGCAGCCTGATCGCAATCCTCAAACGCATACGCCGTCGTCTGATAAATGGGTACCGACATTGTCCGCTGCCCGTCGTAGTCGTATCCGGCATGGGTAGCGAGTGTGGCGTCTTTCATTGGTGTGTCCTTTATGTGATGTGGGTTATTGATTCAGGAGAATATGGTTTTTTTCTATTTCCCGTTTCAGCAATGGATCTGTTTTTCGATTCCAAAGCAGGAGATCGATTTTGAGATCGAGATTTTTTAAAAACAGGTGTTTTCTAAAAGCAGCTTTTTTACGCCGAAACTCTTCGCGTGTCATCTCTGCGGCCAAGGCAATGTCAATGTCTCCTCCACGTCGGGTATCGTCCACTCTGCTTCCGAACAAATAGGCCTTTGTCTGCCCGAAACTTGCTTCAAGAGCTTCTATTACAAGAGAGAGTATCGGTTCAGACAAGCGCATCAGTATACCTCCCGGCAAAAGCTTTTGCCCGATGGTAATAGCCTTCTATCTCTTCAAACTGATCGATGCAAAATCGTAAATCTTCCAAAGCCTCAGCCAGCTCATCCGGATAATCATGCTCCAACTCATTGCGCACTTCTCGTAATTGAATCCAGTGATCGATCGAATCAATGACCTCTTCGCGCTCCATCAAATAAAGCACTTCGGTCATCTTCACCGACCCGATTCCACTGATCTCGACCAGCATTGGAAAAATTTTGGCACCGAGAAAATCCTGAATGGACGCAAACCGCTTGATGTAGGCATCAAAAACCGCTTTGTCCCTTGGCGGAATAAAGTTGAAACGCTCGGGAGTTAAGATATCCTCGTCTGATAATAATGTTCGGATCAGCGTATGGTAATCGCGAAGTGCCTGAAAATGTTTTTCGAGTTTAGCAAATCGTCGAATAAGGATGCTTTCTTTATCTGACATGATAGATACTCCGATTTTTCGACCATTATAGCATAAAAGTGCACAGGAACTATGAACCGATTCCACCAAGCACAAAAAACACAGGAGTTAAAAATCGTATCATCCATCGTGGGAAGGTGACGCCAAGCAATAAGAAGATTATCCCTCCGGCTCCTGCGAACAACATCAGGTCAACCAGTGAGGCAAATCCCAAAAACAGTTTAATAATCAAAGAGAGTATCAGCCCGGCAATGAATGAAAACAAAGCAGTAAAAAAACGTTCTTTGTTTGTGAGTATTTTGTTATGCATCACGCCCTACCCCGCAAACACCCCATACAGCACCACCCCCCAGATCATCACCACAATCACAAACGCCATCAAGACGATGAACGCGCCAATGTCTTTGGCCTGACCGGCAAGAGGGTGGTGCTCCTGTGTGACCAAGTCAACCACCCGCTCGATGGCACTGTTGATCACTTCGGCAAACGGGATCAGCCACATGGAAACAAAAAGGATAAGTTTTGTCTGGAGGGAAATCGGGACTAAAATCAATCCGACGGTTACGAGAAAAATAGCCAGAAGCTGGATTTTGAACGAAGTCTCTTCGCGGATCATATTCCTGAAGCCCGCCCAGGCATAGGAGATATTCGCCAGGAGGTTAAACGCGGGCTTATTGGTTTTACCCATGATAATTCGGGCTCTCTTTGGTGATGGTAACGTCATGCACATGCGACTCTTTAAGCCCGGCGGCGGTGATCTCGACGAACTCCGCCTTCTCCCAGAAGACCGGGATCGACTCGGAACCGCAGTAGCCCATTGAGCTGCGCAGACCGCCGATCATCT
>JALVQH010000029.1 GCA_027031505.1 Campylobacteraceae bacterium
CAGTGGAGGCGGTGTACGACCTCTGCAAAATCGACCGCTGGTTCCTCTATCAGCTCGAAGAACTGGTGGCGACCGAAAAGAGTATGGACATCGCCCTCCTTACCGACACCGCCCGCCTCCGCCGGATCAAGAGTGAAGGGTTCAGCGACGCCATGATCGCCAGAATCCTCAACAAACACGAAGGGCTGAATCTCACCGAAAACGACATCTACACTGCCCGTGAGAAACTCGGCATCACCCTCGAATACAACGAAGTCGACACCTGCGCCGCCGAGTTTAAAGCCCTCACCCCCTACCTCTACTCCACCACCAACATCACCCCCCTGCCACACCATCAACCAACCACTCACGCGACTGAAGTCGCGTCCTCATCCTCTGTAACCCATCACGAATCACCCAGTATCAATCACCAAAAAGTTCTCGTCATCGGCGGCGGCCCCAACCGGATCGGTCAGGGGATCGAGTTTGACTACTGCTGTGTGCATGCTTCGTTTGCTCTGGAAGATATGGGGATCACCTCGATTATGTACAACTGCAACCCCGAAACGGTCTCCACCGACTACGACACATCCGATATCCTCTATTTCGAACCGATCGACTTCGAGCACGTGCGCAGCGTCATTGAGATGGAGCAACCCGACGGTGTGATTGTCCACTTCGGCGGTCAGACTCCGCTCAAACTGGCCAAAGGGCTCACCGCCATCGGCGCCCGGATCTCCGGTACGAGCGCCAAAGTGATCGATCTGGCCGAAGACCGGGAGCAATTCTCCACCTTTATTCAGGAGCTCGGCCTCCGTCAGCCGGCCAACGGTACGGCGTTTGCCAAGGATGAGGCAATGGCGATCGCCAACCGGATCGGCTATCCAGTGCTGGTGCGCCCGAGCTTCGTCCTCGGCGGACGCGGGATGCGCACCGTCTACAGCGACGAGGAACTCCGCCGCTATATGGACGAGGCGGTTCGGGTTTCCAACGACGCTCCGGTGCTCATCGACAAATTCCTCGACAACGCCATCGAACTCGACGTCGATGCCATCTCCGACAGCACCAATGTCTACATCGGTGCGGTGATGCAGCACATCGAAGAGGCGGGGATTCACTCCGGCGACTCCGCCTGCTCCCTCCCCCCAGTCTCGATCTCCAAAAAACTCCAGCAGGAGATCAAAGAGCAAACCGCCCGTATCGCACTCGGACTCGGGGTTGTCGGACTGCTGAATATCCAGTACGCGATCCACAAAGGGGAGATCTATCTCATCGAGGTCAATCCGCGTGCCTCCCGCACCGTCCCCTTCGTGAGCAAAGCCACCGGCGTCCCGCTGGCCAAAGTCGCTACCCGCGTCATGGTACAGGGGGATCTCAAAGAGGCATTGAGATTTTACGATACGTTTGACATGGTGGACTTCGACAAGAAAATCATGGAACCCAAACTTCGGGATCATGTCGCCGTCAAAGAGGCGGTCTTTCCGTTCAACAAACTCCCCGGCTCCGACCTGATCCTCGGGCCTGAGATGAAATCCACCGGCGAAGTGATGGGGATCTCGGCGACGTTTGGTACGAGCTTCGCCAAGAGCCAGTTTGCGACCAAAAACGACATCCCCCTCTCGGGTACCCTCTTCCTCTCCCTGACCGGGATTGACAAGCCCCACGCCGGTGAGATAGGGAAAATGTTTACCGATCTTGGCTTCGAGATTGTTGCCACGTCCGGAACTCACGCCGCCCTTGAGACTGCCGGGGTCGCCGCCACCAAAGTGCTCAAGATCTCCGAAGGTCGCCCCAACATCGACGACATGATCCGCAACGGTCAGATCGCTCTGGCGATCAACACTTCCGACAATGTTGCTTCGAAAAACGACGCCAAAATCATCCGCCAGTCAGTCCTGAGCAACCACATACCCTACTTCACCACCATTGCTGCCGCCCGCGCAACCGCCATGGCGATCCGGGAGATCAAAGGCCACGAAACCGTCCTTGAGCCCAAAGCGTTACAGGAGTATCTCACCTGAACCATGACATTTGAATGGTGAAAGTATTTCGGTGTGCTATTGCACACCTACGCGGGCATTCCAGAAGTTTCTCACCATATATGCGAATCAGTGCACCTTCTGAAGATCATTTCCCGCCAAAAGGAGACATTTTGCATTGGCCATACTTCTTCGAATCTCTCTGTACTCTTTCATGCAACATTTTTTAAAAATTTTCCCGCTTCCGCAGGGGCACATGCCATTCCGTTTCGTATCTTTGTATATCGATATATCACTGATCATTCTCCAACTTGTCCTTTTGAAGTCGCATAGTATTACAACACAATCCTTTTCCCTATATCCGTAAA
>JALVQH010000030.1 GCA_027031505.1 Campylobacteraceae bacterium
CTTCACCCACGGAGGGCGCAACGACACCGGGATTGACGCTGTCGACTGGGCACGGGAAGCATACGATCGGGGGGCGGGGGAACTTCTCGTTACTTCGATGGATACCGACGGCACCAGGGCGGGCTTCGACAATGAGCTCAACCGTCGTATCGGAGAGGTTGCCCCCATCCCCATCATCGCCAGCGGCGGGGCAGGGACGATGAAACATATCGAGGAGGCGTTTACTCTTGGAAACGCCGATGCGGCTCTCGCTGCTTCGATTTTCCATTTTCGTGAGATCGACATCATGGATCTGAAACATTACCTCCATGATCATAACATTCCGGTGAGAATATGATTTACTGCTATCACTTTTATCAAGGTGTGGTGCATGTTTTTTGTTCAATGCAACAAAGAAGCACTCAACCCCTGAAAGGGGCGCTTGCGTTTGCGACTGCCAGAGTGTTGGACAAAAAACATGCTTCTTGGGGACGAGTCTGATGTTTGTCTGTGCAGGGGATTCGGAACAGTTTGATTTTGCGACACCCATCGGGATCGGGATGGTGGATGCCGCGATCCGTTTGACACAGCTGTGCATGGAACATTCTCCGGATGAGATCACCTTTGTCGGTACGGCTGGAAGCTACGGGTGCAAAGCTATTTTCGACATCATTGAATCCCATACGGCAGTGAATATCGAAAACGGATTTTTTGATGGCAAAACATATACTCCGATCGATAATTGGATAGAGGTTCCTGATAAGCCGTCTGTTTCACTCGATAGCTCTGGCAGTCGCAAACATGAGGAACGTAGAGCAAACGATAACAGTTTATCGTTTGCCGTTTCGGAACCAGAATGGTCGGAGCGAAGCGAAGCCATGGAGGCCGCCCCCTTTCAGGGGTTGGGTGCTCCTTTGTCGTCATCGAGTGAAACCTTGGATTGTCTTCGCACGGAGGGTTCTATTGAAAAAAATGAAAAGGTTTCACGTGAAACAATCATAAACTCATCCCATTACATCACGACCGATGTCGCTTCGGCGGAACAGTATCTGTCGAACGGCATCGATCTGGAAAACATGGAGTTTTATGCCGTACTCAAAGTCGCTAACTCATTTGATATCCCCGCCAAAGGAATTTTCATCGTGACCAATTACTGTAACAGCGATGCCCACAAAGACTTCATCGCCAATCACGACGAAGCCAAACGGCACTTGAACGACTACATAAGGAAACACTATGCATAGACCTTCTATCCTCGATTTTACACGGGAGGAGCTGTCCAGACAGGTCAAACCCCCGTTCCGTGCCAAACAGGTTTACAATTGGGTCTACACCAAATACGCCGACGATTTCAGCGAGATGGCGAACCTGCCCAGGGTATTGCGCGAGGAGCTTGCCGAACGTTTTGTCCTCTGTCCGCTCAAGATGCTGACCAAACAGGTGAGTGCCGACGGAAGCATCAAGTATCTTTTCGAGCTCCAGGACGGCCATACCGTTGAAGTGGTGCTCCTGCTGATGCGTGAAGCGCAGTACCACGCAGACGGAACCCTCAAACACCATCCCCGTTTTACCATCTGCATCTCGTCGCAGGTGGGGTGCAAAGTGGGGTGCGCCTTTTGCCTGACAGCCAAAGGGGGCTTCATGCGGGATCTTACCCCCGGTGAAATCGTCGGGCAGGTGCTGGCGATTAAAAAGGACAACGCCATCCCCCCGCACCACAGAGTCAATCTGGTCTACATGGGGATGGGGGAGCCACTTGACAACTTTGACAATGTCGTCCATGCCAGCAGGATCTTTTCCGATCCGGATGGTCTTTCGATTTCGCCACATCGTCAGACGATATCTACATCGGGGCTCAGCACCAAAATACTCAAATTGGGACAACTTGACCTCGGCGTCAACCTCGCGATCTCACTCCACGCCGTCGACGATGAGTTGCGTGAACGCCTCATGCCGATCAACAAAGCTTACAACATCGAGTCGATCATCGAAGCGGTCAAACAATTCCCCGTCAATGCCCGCAAGCGGGTGATGTTTGAATACCTTGTGATCAAAGATCTCAATGATGATCTCGGTGCTGCCAAAAAACTGATCAAACTCCTCAGCGGCATCAAGGCGAAAGTGAACCTTATCTACTTCAACCCCTACGGCGGCACGGAGTTCAAGCGCCCGGAGGAGAAAGATATGATCGCTTTTCAGGAGTACCTGATCCAGCGGGGTCTATTGTGTACGATCCGGGAATCCAGGGGGTTGGATATCTCGGCAGCCTGCGGGCAGTTGCGGGAGCAAAACAGAATGAATCAGGGATGAGGAATTAGGAATTTTTGGAAGATAGCATCTACTT
>JALVQH010000031.1 GCA_027031505.1 Campylobacteraceae bacterium
ACATCTCCCGATGTGGAACGCCTATCGAAGCACAAACAATCCGCTAAGCCAATCAATGCATTGTCAACACGAAAAGCACATAAGCATCTGTTCCATATCGGGAGATAGTGGAACAAGGGGAGTTCTTCAGGTTTAAGCAACTATTCTTTGAGCATTTCATAACTGCTGTAAATGATTGACAACGCCACAGTCACAAGTGCCGCAGCAAGAGTTATCGCTTCTATGGTCATCACAAATCCTTTAAGTCGTTAATTTTTTTGTGCATATGCTTTGCCAATATCGCAAAGACAATTGCCAGCATAAATATTGTAATTGCGCCGATCCAGAATGTAAAATTTACCGTACCGTTTTGATACAATTTTACCGTTCCGCTTATATCACCCATCAACAATGCTGTAATGAGCGCCATATAAACCTTCAACGCACCGATATACTCTTTTGCTCTATCTATCTCTGCCATAAACAATTGTACAATAAAAAGATAAATGCAAACAGGAATCTAACCTTAAATATATCTGAATTTCAATACAATTTAAGTTTAACCTGCTACAATCCCATCCACCAAAGCACAATGCTTTAAAAATTGCAAGGAAACGCATCATGAAAATGACCAAAGTCACCAAGCCTTTCGAGGTGGAGCGCGACTGGATCCTGATCGATGCCGAGGGGCAGACCTTCGGACGGATCCTGACGCAGGCAGCCACCTACCTGCGCGGCAAGCACAAGCCCAGTTACACTCCCAACGTCGACTGCGGCGATTATGTCGTCATCATCAACGCCAAAAAAGCGGTCTTCTCCGGAAACAAACTCGACTCCAAAGAGTACTTCCGCCACAGCGGCTACTTTGGAAGCACCAGGAGCACCAAGCTCTCCGACATGCTCGAAAACCACACCGAGAAGCTCTACCGCCTCGCGGTACGCGGGATGCTCCCCAAGACCAAACTCGGCAAGCAGATGATCAAGAAACTCAAAGTCTACGAAGGTGCCGAGCACCCTCACACAGCACAGATCGGTAAAGGAAGCTGAACATGGCAACAGTCTACGCAACAGGTAAACGGAAAAGAGCGATCGCCAAAGTCTGGCTCACACCCGGTGCCGGTGAAATGAGCATCAACGGCCTCACCCTCGACCAGTGGCTCGGCGGTCACGAGACCCTCAAGATGAAAGTCCGCCTCCCCCTCGAAGCAACCAAGCAGCTCGAAGCGGTCACTATCAAAGCCACCACCCTCGGCGGCGGATACAGCGCCCAGGCTGACGCCCTCAAGCACGGCATCACCAAAGCCCTCGTCGCCTACGAGCCCAGCTTCCGCGCCATCCTCAAGCCCATGGGCCTGCTCACCCGCGACTCCCGTGTCGTCGAACGTAAAAAATACGGCAAGAAAAAAGCCCGCCGTTCACCTCAGTTCTCCAAGCGTTAATCGACGCTTTTCTATCGATATTTATTTCCCTGCGCCGCCTGGCGTGGGGATTTCACCTTTTATCTCAACTCTATTACTTTCTCCCCTATCCTTTTTACCTGTGCTTCATCATGCGATACCAACAATAACGTCCGCTCCTTTTTGAGCTGCAGCAGCAATGCCTCGATCCGTCCGGTTGCTGCCGGGTCGAGGGAGGCCGTGGGCTCGTCAAGGAGCAGTACCGTCGGATCGAGGATCAGGGCGCGGGCGATGGCGAGGCGCTGCTTCTGCCCCTGAGAGAGGATCGAAGCCGGGGCATCGAGGCGGGTGTGGACTTCATCGTAGAGCCCGACTGCTTCGAGAGTGGAGTGGACACGCTCGGCGATCACACTCCGATCCCGTTCCCCGGCCAATCGTAAGCCGAAGGCCACATTTGCTGCGATACTCATCGGCAGAACAGTGGACGACTGAAAGATATACGCCACCTGCCGCCGGAGTGCGTGTACATCGAGCGCCGGGTCGTACACATCCTGCATCACCCCATTGACACGCGCCCCGATTCTCCCAGTGTGCCAAAAAGGGCTCTCCTCGACCTCATGGAGCCGATTGATCGCCTTGAGCAGGGAGCTTTTGCCCTGTCCAGATGGTGCGGCAATGACCGTAATCTCTCCCGGATGGGCTTCAAAGGAGAGATCCTCGACGATGGGGGTTGGTTCGTAACCGAAGGTGAGGTTGGTGATGCGCAGCATGGACTGGCTCCTTTTGTTTTATTTATTTCTTCACGTAGGGTGTGCAACAGCACACCAAAATCGCAATGTGATTATCAGAATATCCCTGTAATGTAACCGTTGGAAGGTGCGCAATTGCGCACCCTACGCAACACATTCCCCACAAGATACGC
>JALVQH010000032.1 GCA_027031505.1 Campylobacteraceae bacterium
GCAGCAGGGGTATGATGTGGCAGGGGTCTACATGAAGCTTCACGACAACGATGCTCACCATACCGCCAACTACGCCAAAGCCAGGCGGGTAGGGGAGTATCTGGGCATTGATGTCCATTTCCATGATCTGAGCGAAACGTTTCAGTCGGAGGTGGTGGATTATTTTGTCGAAACCTACCGGGCGGGGCTCACCCCCAACCCCTGCGTGCTCTGCAACCGCACCATCAAGTTCGGTGCGATGGTGGATTTTGCCGATACACTCGGGATCGAGAAGGTCGCTACCGGCCACTATCTGCGCAGTGACGGGCGGTATGTCTATATGGCCCGTGACCGCTCCAAGGATCAGAGTTACTTCCTCGCCGAAGTGCGCCCGGAGGTGATCGGCCGGCTGATTTTCCCTCTGGGGGATCTTCTCAAAACCGAGGTCAAAGCGCTGGCGGCGGACATCCCCGTTCTGGAAGATCTGGCCACCCAGAAAGAGAGCAGTGAAATCTGCTTCGTCGAAAACGACGACTACACCGAAGTGCTCGCCCGCTACATGCCCATCGACCGGCCCGGTAAGGTGCTCAACACCGCCGGCGAAGTGGTCGGCACCCACAAAGGCTATGCCCACTACACCATCGGCAAACGGCGGGGCTTTACCGTCGACGGTGCGCACGATCCCCATTACGTCCTCGCCCTCGATCCCGAACACAACCGCATCACGGTGGGCAAACGGGACGAACTCTATGCCCGCAGCTTCGGGCTGGAGCGGATCAATCTTTTTGACGAATTGAGTGATTTTGACTGCACCCTCAAAGTCCGCTACCGTACCCAGGCCGTCCCGGCACACGTCACGATCCAGGGCGATCGGGGCTTTGCCGAGCTTGCAGAGCCGGTCTTTGGGCTGGCTCGCGGGCAGTTTGCGGTGTTTTATGACGGAGAGCGGCTGCTGGGGGGCGGGGTGATCGTGTAGAGCCAAAGGATCATCGGCTCTATTTCAATCACGTATCCGCACCTCTAAGGAAAA
Source organism: Campylobacteraceae bacterium (assembly GCA_027031505.1). GTDB lineage: Bacteria > Campylobacterota > Campylobacteria > Campylobacterales > Sulfurovaceae > S017-3. The sequence continues at coordinate 1,010 of JALVQH010000032.1, forward strand.
AATGACTATACAGGATAATGGAAGGTTCATAATGAGAAAAATTGCCGTCTTCCTGGTTTATACGCTGAGCATCGCTGCAAGCGGTATGTTCACCGCCGATGGAACCATCAAACCTAAAAAAAAGATCGATTATATGGGGATTCGGATCCTCGACCAGCTGCGCCTCTCTTACGGTACGATCGACGGCGTCCCCTTTGGCGGGATTTCCGATCTGGCCTGGTCGCCGAAAACACATGAGCTCTATATGGTAAGCGACCGGGGAAGACTGTTCCGTTTCTCGGCCGCCTTCGGGAAAAAGATTGCGCTCAAGCCCATCGCGGCAACACGCCTGAAGGATCGTAACGGCACCCCCTACAACACCATCCAGGAACGCGATACCGAGGGGATGACGCTCGATCCGGAAGGGCATTTGTGGATTGCGTTTGAGGTGACGCCGCAGGTTGTTGAGTTTGGGAAAAAAGGTCCTGATTTCGGTCGGTATCTCACCCAAAAGAAACTCCCGAAACCCCTGACCATTCCGTCAAATTATCTCAACAGCAACACCATGCTCGAAGCACTCACCTACCACCCGAAATACGGCTTTCTCACCGCCGCTGAACGTCCGCTCAAAACCCCCGGTGACGGTCTGCAGCGCGTGTATTCTCTGCAGGGCAAAGTGTGGGCTTTCCCCACCGAAAAGCATCCCAACAACGGCATCGTGGCGCTTGCCCCGATGGATGATGGGAATCTGCTGGTGCTGGAGCGGGCGTACATTTCGCTGTTTAACCCTTTTATCATCACGCTCAAAAAAGTCTATCTCGATCAATGCCCCCACGGGGTGTGCCGCAGCAAAATCCTTGCCAGGATGGATATGTTCGTCGGCTGGCATGTCGACAATTACGAGGGGCTTGCCAGAGTCGGGCCCAACCGCTACCTCATGGTCACCGATGATGACTACAAGTTTTACCGACAGACACAGTTGATGTATTTTGAAGCGCATTGAGAAGAACTTCAGCCGCTCCCCATCCCCTTTGGGGTATAATAATCCCCTTTAAAAATGAGGATATGACATGAATCTGTTTGATGACGACGATTATCTCGTGACGACACCCAGAGAAAACTTTTTCAATATTGCCCGTATGGCCAACGCCGATATCGTAAACGGTGAGATCGACAAGCTGTTTGACCGGATGGCAGCTCTGGAGATTCTGCTTGAAGAAAAAGAGCTCGAAGACGAGTTTGAGCAGATGCTGAAAACCCTGCCGTTTACCGATTCTGCCCGGTTTGAAAATACCAAAAACTCCC
>JALVQH010000033.1 GCA_027031505.1 Campylobacteraceae bacterium
CCGACGATGGCACCTTGGGGCAATTCATCAAGTGACGCATAGGTGTGGGACAAAAAAACATCGCTCTGATCCTGCCGCTTTGTGATCGCGGCCAGCTCCAGTCCGTCGGGGATGTAGGTGGGGACATCTTTGAGGGAGTGGACAGCCATGTCGGCCTGACCGGAGAGCATCGCCTCTTCGAGCTCTTTGGTGAAATGCCCTTTGCCGCCGATGAGTGCCAGCGGACGGTCGAGGATCCGATCCCCTCTGGAAGTCATTTTGTTGATGATGACGTTGATATCAGGGAACAGTTCCCCGATTCGGGTCTGGATATGGTACGCCTGCCAGAGAGCCAGGGCGCTCTCACGCGTGGCGATGGTGAGGGTGTTTTGCACGGAGTTCCTTATTGACCGATGATGGCGGCTTTGTATTGTATACGGCTGTTGTCATATTTGCCGTCATAATAGATAGTCGGCGTACCATTGACCATCATACGAGTCGAGAGGTTGATGTCACGTTGAACGGCCTCCTTGATTTCCGGTTTGTCGATCGCTTCCCTGGAGATATCAATCCCGAACTGCTTTTTGATTGCGGCAAGTATCTTCGTAGCGTTACGCTCACGATAATTGATCTTGAGTTTGTACATTTTGAACGCATCTTCGATTTTGCCCTGTTTCTGGAGTACTTCCATGACCCGGGTGAGGACATCGGAGACCGGGTGAAGCTGGAGCAGAGGCATGTGGTAGTAGTAGAGTGCCAGTTTGTGGGGATTTTTTTTGACATCTTCGATGATTTTCGGGACATCCTGACGGCAGAAGGGGCAGTCAGGATCGGAAAATACCACCAATTTATGGGTGGCATTTTTGTCACCGTAGAGGAGATGGGTCTCGTCATAATACGATGCAGGAAGATCGGGTCGGATGATACGACGAAAATTTTTGCCGCTGTTGAGATCAAACATATTCAACGTCGCAAGACCCGCTTTTTCATTGACAAAAATCGTCTCGGGAGCTTTGATGTTTTTTTTGTGATAGGTCAAATCCATCACGATCATATACACTTCCCAATCGGATGCGGTTTTGAGAGGTTTTCTGGCCACGACTTCGACTTTGTTCACTTTGACCTGGCGGTTGGTGACTACGCTTTTTTTGACAAATGTGTTGAGATCAAATCCACCGGCGTTAAGCGTGAGGCTCGCGGCGATCAGACTCATCGATAATTTCGACATCAATGACATCATCATCTCCTTTGTAATGGGGGTTTTGAGTATTCGTCCGCATTGTAGCGAATAAACGTAAATAGAGGGAATAGAGGAGCATCACCCCTCCGAGAAAATCGGTAATCACCCCCGGCACGATGAGGAGCATCGCGGCAAACAGGTACGCCAGCGCCGCGTTGTGGGCATTGCGAAGGTTGGTAAAGTCGTTGAGATTCATCGTGTTGAACGTGTGCATCAGGGCGTAGGGGGAGAGGCGGATCAGCAGGTAGCCCAGCGCCGCTGAGACAAGGATCCAGACCACACTCCAGCCGAATCCGACCACCAGCCCAACCTTGAGCGAAGCAAACAGCTCGGCAAAAAAAAGTCCGATGACCAGGATGCCCATATCAGAGTCGCTTCATGACGTTTTCGGTCAGCGTTTCGATCGGGACATCGACACGCTCCAGTCCGTCGCGGACGATGATCTCGGCCTCTCCGTCGGCCAGCTTTTTGCCGATGACCACGGCCAGCGGGATGCCGATGAGTTCCCAATCGCTCATCTTGGAGCCGAAACGCTCCGGACGGTCATCAAGGAGCACCTCGATCCCGGCTTCCTGCAATTGGGCATAGAGGGCTTCACCGGCCTGACGCTCTTCCTTTTTTTTGACGTTGGAGATGATGATCTCTACGGCAAAAGGGGCTGCAGCTGGTGTCCAGATGCAGCCGCGGTCGTCGTGATGCTGCTCGATGATCGCAGCGAGAAGGCGACTGATACCGATGCCGTAAGTGCCCATCTCGTAGGGTCTGGCTTTGCCGTTTTCGTCGAGGAAGGTGGCGCCGAGGGGCTCGGAGTAACGGGTGCCAAGCTGGAAAATATGCCCCACTTCGATCCCTCGGGTGTGGGAGAGGGTACCGCCGCATCGGGGGCAGACATCCCCCGGCTGGACGGCGACGAGATCGGCGTAGCGTTCGCTCACGTCGGGCATCTGGACGCCGATGGTGTGGTAGTCGTCGCGGTTGGCACCCATGATGAGGTTGTGTTCGCCCCGCAGCTCCTGATCCATCCGGAAGTCGATCCCCTCCGGCAGGGCGTTGAACCCCATGTAT
>JALVQH010000034.1:0-1407 GCA_027031505.1 Campylobacteraceae bacterium
CACCGCCGAGCTTGCACCCATAACCCAGAATCAACTCCACGGCCCCCTGAAACTCTCCGGCGCTCTGAAATACGACGAGCTGGGGGTACGGGTGCGGGCGCAGACCGGATCCCTCGGCGGAGATCTCACTCTTGATTATACCAAGCACGTCCTCGCGACGCTGAAAAACGTCTCACTGTCGCGTCTGCTCCATCTCGTCGGACAGCCGGACTATGCTGCCGGCAAAATCAACGGCACCCTCCGCCTTGAGAGCCCCAAAGCCCAGGTGGGTGACTACAAACTCACCATCAACGGCGGCACCCTCCACACCGCCACCCTCAACAAACAGCTGGGGATGTCCCTCCCCTCCCGCGCGGTGTTTACTTTCAAATCGGAGGGGACCTTCACCCAGGGGGTACTCGATGCGTCCACCCATCTGGCATCCAATCTCCTCGATGCCCAGCTGATGCACACCCGTTTCCAGGTGGCCGATCAGTCGCTTCAGACCGACTACCGCATTCAGATCCCCAACCCGCTCCTCCTTACCGGGAAAAAGGGGAAAGGGGTGCCGGTCGTCCTCGACGGTACCGTGACCCGATCCAAAACTCTGCGGATCAAAGGGGAAACCCAGGGGCTGGGCAAACGGCTTGCGTTTGACTACTCCGGTACCGGTCTGGATGTGCTGGCGGACGGAGTGATCCTCGAGCGGCTCCTGATGAGTGCCGGATTGCCGACGTACGCATCGGGGAAAGTCGATGCACTCGTCAATCTCACGTCCCTTGATCCGCTCGAGGGGACGCTGTCGCTGGATGCCCCCCGGATCAAAACCCACCCGGCAGCCATGAAGAAACTGATCGACAAGCCGCTCGATACGACGCTTACCCTCTCGGTCAAAGCTCAGGCCAAAAAAGGGGTACTCTACGGCAAAGCGGATCTCAAAAGCCCCCTCGCCGTCCTCTCCCTCCCCAAGGTGGTTTACAACGTCAAGCGCAACGCACTGAATACGCCGTTTGGATTGTCTGTACCTGATCTGCGGAAACTCGAGCCACTGATCGATACGAAACTCAACGGCTCCTTTTCGACGCAGGGGACTATCAAAACAGGCAAACAGATCGATCTCAGCGGGACAACCGCCGCCCTCGGAGGCACGACAATCTACCGCTACCGGGGGACACGAGCCGATGCCAGGATCGAAGGGGCGACCCTCTCGAAGATCCTTCCCCTGATCGATCAGCCGAATGCTTTTCTCGGTACCATCAACGGTACCCTGGCATACGACACTCTTTCGCGCAAAGGTCAGGCGCATTTCACCGTCGATCGTTTCCAGTTCAAGCCGGGCAAATTGACCCAGGCGGTGAAAGTGATCCTCCATAAAGATCTGACGCAGATCATCTACGACCGTACGACTGCCGATGCCCGTCTCAACGG
>JALVQH010000034.1:1417-2283 GCA_027031505.1 Campylobacteraceae bacterium
TTCGCGACGGAAAGATGAACACCAAAGAGAAAACCAACAAAGCAAGTTTCGGGCTGCGGATCGACAATGTCGATGTCATCGGGACGATCAAAGGCTCCACCAACGATCCCAAAATCGCCGTCTTCCCCGGCAAAATGCTTCGCAACCGTCTCAAGGAAAAAGTGATCGACAAAGTTGCCCCCAAAGTCAAAGATGCGGTCAAGAAAAACGTCGGCGGTGCGGCGGGCGCTGTCCTGAAAAAACTGCCGAAACTCTTCTAAAAGGAACCCGAAATGAACGCAACTGAAAAGCTCAAAAATCTCCTCACCAATGAAATCCTCCCCGACCTCGAGGAGGCCATCGACGACATGTTTGCTATGGTCGAACGGGACAAGACTATCTCTCTGGCGGATCGTGAAGAGCTCGAAGAGATGCAGGAGATGCATGCCGAGTGCCGGGAGATTCTCATTGAGATCGAAGCGAACGAACTGGACGAGGATGAAGCGGTGGAGTTGCTGGAGGAGTTGCTGGAGGCGAAGGCGGAGTAGAGCACGTATGACTTAAAGTAAATTCAAATTTACATTTAGATACAATAATGTAAAGTCAGATTTACAAAGGTACTTTTATGGATATGCAAAATCTGTATCAAATGCAGAAAATACTTCTGCACAGAGTCTCCCTTGTGCACAAGAGATATCTCTATGATAAAATAGACTGGAGTCAAAGACTCATAGGCATCCTGGGGCAGCGCGGGCAGGGCAAGACGACGTTGATGCTGCAATACATTAAAGAGCATCACGAAAATGACCGTTCTGTCCTGTATATTTCTCTGGATAATCCTTATTTTCAGAGTATATCGTTACTGGAGTTTGCACAGGAGTTTGCAC
>JALVQH010000035.1 GCA_027031505.1 Campylobacteraceae bacterium
TCGGCGGTAGCCCAGAGCCCTGGAGACACTTTTCGGGTCACTGATCATCGCCCGGATCGTCGCAGCATCCCGCTGAGATGCAATCTGCTCAAACGGTGGCCCAAACGCCACAGCTGTCTGGTGGTGGCATCCCCAGCAGTATGTCTCGAAGACCTTTTTGCCGCTGATCGCCCATCCGGGAGATGTCACGGCAAATACCATGAGAAAAAGCACCGATAGATTTCGCATCATTTTCCTTCATGTAATCTGATCAAACGATACTACCACTATTTTGTTTTTGGAGAGTTGATTTAGCACAAGAGTTTCATTCGGACTCTTCATCCTGATCCATTACGAAACCCACGACCAGCAATGCTGTGACAAATACGATCACCAGCCCTATGTACAGATAGTAGATCATGCGGCCAGTTTCCCCTGTGCTTTTGCAAGAGATTTAAAACGGCTTTTATCTTCGATCGACCCAAAAGCCCCTTCGGGAATGTAATGAAAATGGGGCGCACGATAGACCAGAACATCCCCGTCGATTCCCACCACCTCATCGATCTCATCCCAGCTCCACTGCACATCCCCTGCATCACTGCGTATCTCCAGTCCGTCATCATCAGCAAGGATGGTGATAGTTTTGTCCCGGAATAAAGAAGCCTGCCATGAGGCAATCGCCCGCCGACGGGCAATCAGACGTTTACCATAATACCAGTAGATCAGGATGATCGTGGAAAACATCAAGAGCCCGACCGAGCCCTTTTTGAGTGCCGCCACAACCCCAAACTGCAACAGAGCAATGAAGAACCACCCAATGTACCGTCTGCTCGAATGGTTGAAAAGATATTTGTATGAGGAGTCGAAGAGCTTTTCGACATTCTCCCGGCTCCAGTCATAGGTGATGCGGATGGGATCAGACATGCTCTTCGCACTCCTCGATGATCAGATCGGCTTTGCGCAGACACCCCTCTTTTTCGAGAGCTGCGATGCGATGCAGCGTCTCTTCATAGAGCCGCTCATACTCGGCTTTGTAACGGGCATACTTGCGCTGCTCTTTTTTGGCATACCACCATGCCACGATGATGGATAGAGCAAACAGTGTGTAAATATACCATTGCCACGCTTTGAGATCCAGCAGCACGATAAAGTACTGAACCGAAAAGAGGACAAAAAACTCAACCGAAAAGATAATCACCAGCGTCGAGCTCTGCTCAAAGTCCAGCGTATACTTTTCAATCTCGCGCAAGATCCCCAGCTGCCGGTTGACCGTTTCGGCTTCAGGACGGCACGCTTCGGGCAATGATGCGATATCGATGTCCCGCAGGTGAATGTTGCTGAGGTTGTATTCGACGTTGATCTGTTTGTAGTCTTCAAGAATCTCAGGGTGTGTTTCCATGATCGAGAGGATTTCTTCTTCGGAAACATCATTTTTCCCGGCAATCCGCTGTACGTCCTGCAGCACCAGATCGTACAGTCCAACCGTTTTAATCTCCATGGCTACGCGGGGAAGGTGGGTCATGGATGGTGTCCTTGTGGGGGAGTTTTAGTGTTAAGTGCTAAGTGTTACATGTTACGCTGAATACGTAATATAACCGCGCAGGGTGTGCAACAGCACACATTCCAATGGATGTTTGTTTAAAAAATCTGACAAATCACAAGCGATTTTTGGTGTGCAATTGCACACCCTGCACGAGGAAATTTTGTAGAAATCCATAAAAGGAGTCAGGGGTTCAACCCCGCAAATGGAAGCGTTGCCAAAGCAACGCATACCAAAACTCCTCATTCCTAATTCCTCACTCCTAACTCAATTATGCTTTGTGCTCTTCGGCGACCGTCTCAGGCTCGATACCGTAAGAAGCTGTGGGGTCTTTGGCCGGCATGAAGATACCGATGAGCCCTTTGATCCCGACAGAGAGGACGATGTTGAGCAGAAAAACTACCCATGCGATCAGCACCATGCTTCCGGCAATCGCCGCAAGGATCATCCAGGTGTTGAATTCGCCATTGACATAGAGGTGCCGGCGGAGCATACCGTCCAGACCGGACATGCCGCCGAACGCCCCCATGCCGACACCGCCGATCAGGTAGAGCCAGTAGTGAATCCAGGTCATTTTCTTACTGTACATGGTTGTGTTGTTGGTCACAATCGGCCACAGGACATACACGGCACTGTAGAGCGTCATATACAGACCCACGATCAGAGCGATATGGACGTGTGCCATGATGATCCACTGCGTGTTGTGCAGAACACGGTTCATCCCCATATCGGCCTGGATGATCGCGGCCGGAACCGCGAGGCC
>JALVQH010000036.1 GCA_027031505.1 Campylobacteraceae bacterium
GCACCATCTCATCGTTACTCGAGGTAAAGAGAGCCTGGTTGAGGATCGCTTTGGGATCCTGGCGGTACCCTTCGGTGAGGAATTGGAGCGCCTTGGCGACGCGGTGGGGGGTTTTGAGGAGCCCTTCGCGATCGGGGTCTTCGCCCAGTTCGGTCAGAACAGTACGGACAGCCTCTTCGAGGACTTTGTTTTCAGCATCGCTCATGGGTCAGTGCCTTCAGGTTTTTTCGCATTGTACCACGTTTTGACAAAAGGTACAGAAAAACGATAAACCCTTGACATGTATTTCAATATCATATATAATATCATCATGAAAGTTGTGATCGATACGGATGTCTTGATGTCATCGTTGTTTTCCAGACGCGAGGATTCGCACAGGATTGTGCAGTGGCTTGTGGACAGGCATGTCCGAAAAGGGATCAAATACAACGTAACATCCACCGCGCTGATCACAGAGCTTTCTGCGGTGTTGCTGCGTTTGGATAATCTGTCCCGGGCACGGCTGACACCGGAGTCGGCGAATGTTTTTATTGACGGTATTTGTCTCCTTTCGTACCATCAGGACATCCACTATCTCTGGAGACCTTTTCTCAGAGATGTTGATGATGATATGGTTCTGGAGACAGCGGTCAATGCGCAGGCGGACTATATTATCACCCACAATGTCAAAGACTTCGCCGGTACACAGGAGCGTTTCGGGATTGTCGTCCTGAATCCCCAATCTTTTTTGCAAACGGCAGGAGTAGTAGGATGAATTTTGCTTTGCGTATCCCGGATTATTACAAGCAGGAGCTCGAAGAGCTCAAAGGCAATGTTTCGATGAACCAATTTATCGTCAACGCCATCAGCGAAAAGATCGCTTCCCTGCGAACACTGGGCTATCTGGAGGAACGGGCAAGCCGGGGATCGGTCGAATCGCTTCAGGCCATCCTCGATGCCGTGCCCGACGCTGAACCGGATCAGCGGGATCGGTTATGATGGCATACTGCTTGAACAGAACCGCATTTGCATTTACAAATACTGTCAAAGTAGCATATTCAGGATTTAGTTCCTGACCCCAAATTGTGGACAGGTGCCTTCAGGTTTTTCGCATTGTACCACGTTTTGACAAAAGAGGTCACAATTTATTGCCACACCAACAAGCAGCTTGAATGTTCAGACTACTTGTTGATGCGGTGATAAAAACTGTATGGCAGGATCAGTACAAAACCTCAACTCCAAGAATATTCTGCAGCTGTGTACGTGCAGTTTTGACCGTACTCCGCTTTTCCGGAGGATAATTCCAGAGTTTGGTTTTTTTAAGCCGTCTGACCAATTGGGATCGAAACCGGTCAAGATTATCCGGGTTCATAAAAAGTCTCTCTTCGTCGATGTCAAGGTCAAGTGCGCGGATGGCACGCTGGTAGGCTGCACGCGAAAGAGCCTCTCGGTTGTTTTTTGGGGATTCTTCCGCAAAGTCAGTCTCAATAAAATGAAAATCGGCAGTCTTTTTCATGGTATCTCCTTTCGGGTTTTTGTACCGAAAGTGTAGGCGAATACTGTTACCTTTATCTTACTTTTTCGACGGTTTTATCATTGCATCAACACGTAGTCTGAATGTTTGAGAGAGTGATACGAGATGAAATGTGCGTGAAAAAATTCGAAGGGCTGTTCGCAGGTCATTTAAAGATTTGTATATCCTGCCCGGACGCTTTGCTCCAGGGAAACTACTCGCTCCGCAACGCTTCCACCGGCGGAAGTGCCGCAGCACGGCGGGCGGGAAATATCCCGGCAAGCACTCCGGTGGCAACGGCAATCAGCAGTGCCAGAGCTACATACTCCCAGGCGATAGTGACGGGGATTGAGGGCACTGCGAAATGGACAAGAAATCCCAGCCCGAATCCCAGTACCATCCCGGCGATACCCCCCAACCCAGAGAGGATCGCCGCCTCAAGCAAAAAGAGGAAGCTCACCTGTGCCCGGGAAGCGCCGAGTGCCCGCAGGAGTCCCACTTCGTGGATCCGTTCGTTGACCGCGATGCTCATGATCGTAAAAATCCCCACCCCGCCCACGAGCAGTGAAATGGCACCGATCCCGGCTACGACGGCGGTGAGAAGCTCAAGGATGGTATTGAGGGTGCTGAGCATATCGCTCTGGGAGACGATCGAAAAATCCTCCCGCCCATGGCGGGCGAGGAGATGACGGCGTACCTGAGCGATCACCTGCTTCTCCGGACGGTTGACATCGTACAGAACATCCACCTCCATCAGACCCTCCCGGTTGTAGAGCGCCAGAGCCCGG